>NZ_JBEXUP010000062.1:0-47273 GCF_040614375.1 Nonomuraea sp. NPDC005983 | reverse complement strand
GAAGACCGCGCCAACCAGTAATCCAGTCATTCTCTGCATGACGTCATTGAAGTCCTCGCCGCACCCCGCCTGCATGGGGGCTGGGGCGAGGACGATGTCGGGCAGCAGACCGTAACCCGTGATGTCGCCGGCGAACGCGCGCAGGTCACGCGCCTTGCTCACCGCCGCGAACCCCAGCACCGCCACCAGCGCCACGTACGCCGACGCCGTCACCACCACAGGACCTCCTCCCGGCCGGCCGGCGTCGGCAGGGGCACAGGGCCGTCTTCCGGAAGGAGCGCGGTCACGTGACCGCCTCCCGGTAGGCCGACGCCTGGAGGCTGTAGAGGTCGGCGTAGAGGCCGTCGCGCTCCATGAGCTCGGCGTGCGTGCCCTGCTCGGCGACCCGGCCGTGGTCCAGGACGTAGATGCGGTCGGCGAGCCGGACACTGGCCAGCCGGTGCGTGATGAGGACGATCGACCGGCCGTCGGCGTGCCGGCGGATGCGCTCGAACAGCGCGTGCTCGGCCCGCGCGTCCAGGGCCGAGGTGGGCTCGTCGAAGATGACCAGCGCCGCGTCGCGGTAGAACCCGCGCGCCACGGCGATGCGCTGCCACTGCCCGCCCGACAGGTCGTGCCCGCCGCGGAAGCGCCGGTCGAGCAGCGAGTCGTACCCCTGGGAAAGCTCGGCGACCACCTCGACGGCTCCGGCGGCGGCCGCCGCGTCGGCCAGCCGCTCCTCGTCGAGGGGGCGTCCCATGAGGATGTTCTCGCGGACGGTGAGCGGCCACCGGGTGTGGTCCTGCGCGATCACTGAGACGAGCCTGCGCAGGTCCAGGTCGGCGAGGTCGGCGCCGTCCCAGCGGATCGTCCCCGACTGCGGCCGGTACAGGCCGGCGAGCAGCTTGGCGAGCGTGGTCTTGCCCGACCCGTTCTCGCCGACCAGCGCGATCACCTCCCCCCGGTTCACGGTGACGCTGACGCCGTTCAGCGCCGGACGGCTCGCCCCCGGGTAGGTGAAGGTCACCTCGTCGGCGGACAGGCGGGCGAAGGCGGTCACGGCCTTGCCGGCGGTCGGCTGGACCCGCGTCGCGGCCAGCTCCTGGAAGGCCAGGTAGTCGCCGAAGTAGAGTCCGGCCTCGTACAGCCGGTTCATGGTCTGCACCAGCGCGGTGAGCGACGTCTGCCCGGCTCTGATGGCCAGCACGGCGGCTCCCGCCACCGCGAGCGGGACGACGCCGACCGCGAGCAGCGCGCCGAGCGCGACGTAGACGGCGACGGTGGCCACGCCGGTCAGCAGGTCGCCGGTCGCCTTGGTGACGGTCTTGCGGCGCGCGACGTCGAGCTGGACGTCCTGCTCCAGGTCGGCGACCTTGCCGTACTGGCCGAGCAGGAAGTCGCGCAGCGCGAACGCCCGCACCTCGGCGGCGGGCAGCCGCTCCGCCATCAGGTCCGACAGCATGAACTTGCGCCGCCGCGCGGCCGACAGCCGGTAGAAGGCCTGGTAGCCGAGCCGCGCGGTACGCACCGCGGCCCAGCCCGCGGGCACCGCCGTGACCAGCAGCAACGGCATGAGCACCGGGTGCAGGACGCCGAGCGCCACCGCGGAGGCGAGCACGCCGACGGTCCCGGTGAGCACGGCGATGGTGGACTCGACCACGGTGGCGGTGTCGGGCACGCCGTTGTCGCGGGCCCGCCGCATCGCGTTGTGGAACTCGTCGTCGTCGAACGCCGCCAGCTCCACCCGGGTGGTCAGCTCGAACAGCCGCGTTTCGGCCAGCCGTTCGACCTGCGGCTTCAGCCGTGCCTGAGCCCAGCCGGCGGCGGTCAGCAGCGCGCCGCGCAGCCCGGCGGCTCCCGCGACGAGCGCCAGGGACGGCAGCGCGGCCCGTACGCGTTCCGGGGTGGGGCCGGCGTCGAACAGCGAGGCGAGCACGTCGGAGGTGGCCACCAGTCCGTAGACGGTGAAGACGCCGGCGGCGAGGTTGCCAGCCAGGGCGATCACGGTGTCGCGCGGCCCGGCCTGCCACGCCATCCGCAGCGCGGACGCCACCAGGTACGGCAGCCGACGGGCGATCCTGCCAAGGCTCGCCGTCAGGAGTTCCTCGTCGTGACTCTGCCAGTACGCGACGGCCAGCCCTGAACTGTCCGCCGGAACGCTCGGGGGCCGCTTCGGCCAAAGCCTCATGTGGGGGGCGGGATGGGCCGGATCACCCAGCCAATCTAAGCGACCGATGTTTTCCTGTAAAGGACGATGTAAACGGATTTGTCAGCGTTCCTGGCGGCTACTTCGGTGGGCGCCGACAGGTCACAGATCGCCTATGGACACGGTGAAGGCGATATGCACATAATGCGACCGTTTGAACCACGACAAGGCATTCTCGTCGTGGTCAGGGCGCGGGTAACGGCGCTTATCAGCGCTGTCCCAGGCTCAAGTCCCCCCGTGCGGCCGTCCACAGACGGTCCAGGAAGGAGCCCTCATGTCCGTGCTTGCGCTGGAGCCCCGTGACGCCGGTGTGCTCGAGTTCGAGGACCTCGTCGTCGACTTCGAAGGTGAACTGTCCGCGCTGCTCCACGGCCCGCAGGCCTGCGTCAACACCTGCAAGCGCACTGTCTGCAGCAGCTTCCCCTGCTGCCCCTCCATCGTCTGACTCTCGCTGACGCGCGCGTGATGCGCGCGGCGGAAAGGCCATCGGTGCGCGTTCCGGTGGCCTTTTCTTGAAACGCCTGTTCGTCCGGGTCAGAGGGGTCGTTTTCGTTGGACGTGAATGTGCTCGACAGTCTTACCCGATTTGCCGAGTCGAATAGTAGGGAAATCTACGAGGACGACACCTGGATCAGCGTTCACGATCCGCGTTTCGAAATCCCCAACCAAGGCTGGAAACTGCACGTCTCCGCCCGTCCGGGAACGCTGGCGGACACCCTCGACCGCGTCCTGCCGTTGCTGGCCGCCGCCACCTGCGACTTCAAGGTGGCCAGTTCGCCCAAGATGCTCGCCGAGCTCAACTCGGGCGACCTCGACGCGGGAGCCGTGGGCAAGGCCATCACCGTCTACCCGCCGCAGGACGCCATCGTCCAGCTCGGCCACGCGCTGGCCGACGCGCTGAAGGGGCTGGCCGCGCCGCGGATCGTCAGCGACCGCCGAGTGCGCCATGACGCGCCCGTCTACTACAGGTACGCCCCCTTCGCCCCCCAGTACCGCGTCGACGACAACGGCGACTTCGAACTCGTCCTGATCGGCCCCGACGGGGAGCACCTGCCCGGCGCGGCGGGCCCCGAGTACACCTGCCCGCCCTGGGCCGAGGACCCCTTCCGCCCCGCCGCCCCGACGCCCGTCCAGACGGAGACGGGGACGGCGTCGGGGGAGGAGCCGCCCGCACGGCTGATCGGCAACCGCTATCGGGTGACGTCCGGTGTCGTGCGCGGCCCGCGCGGCAACGTCTACCGGGGCACCGACGCCACCGGCAGGCAGGTGGTGGTCAAGGAGGCCCGCGCGTACGTGGGCGAGCAGGCCGAGGGCTGGGACCTGCGCATGTATCTCCGCAACGAGCTGCGCATCCTGCGCGCGCTCGACGGCGTCGAGGGCGTCCCCGTCCCGGTCGACCACTTCAGGCACGGCGAGGACGAGTTCCTCGTCATGACCGACGCCGGAAGCCTCGACCTCAACAGGTACGTCGGCGAGCAGGGCCTGTTCACCGACGGGGGAGCCGAGCGGAACCTCGCCACCCTCGCGAACGGCGTCCTGGACGTGCTGGACGCCGTGCACGCGCGCGGCGTCGTCGTGCGGGACCTGTCGCCCAAGAACGTCGTGCTCGGCGAGGACGGCCGCTGTACCCTCATCGACTTCGGCAACAGCAGGTACGACGGCCTGCAACTGCCCGGCTGGACCCGCGGTTACAGTGTCCCCGACCAGCAGACGGGACGGCCCTCGGAGCCCGCCGACGACTACTTCTCGCTGGGCGCCACCCTGTTCTTCGCGGTCGCCGGGATGAACCCGATCATGATCGACCCGGACCCCTTCCGCAACCTCGAGCTCACGCTGCTCTGCCTGGCACGGAGGTTTCCCGGCGTCACCACGGGCATCCGGGGCCTGCTGCCGCGCCTGCTCAGCCTGGACCCCGAGGAACGCGCCGACGCCGTCGCCGACATCCGAACCGGGCGGCAGGGCCGTCCGTCGCCGGCCCCGTCCGGCGTGCGGTTCACCGGTGACCTGCTCTCCCGCGTCCTCGACCACACCACCCGCCAGTGCGTCCGCTTCGCCGAGGGCCTGATGGACGGCCCCGCCGACGCCCGCCGATCGAGCCCGCCCGTGACCAACGTCTACGGCGGCTCGGCCGGGGTGGGCATGGAGTTGCTGCACCACCCCGAGGCCAAGGCGGTCGCCGCCGACCTCGCGCGCTGGACCGCCCGGGTCATGCCGCCCACCAAACTGCCCCCCGCGCTCTACTTCGGCCGCACGGGCACGGCGCTCTTCCTCGCCGCCGCCAGGCTGACCGCCGTCCCGGAACTGGAGGCCCAGCAGCCGATCACCCTGGACGGCCGGCAGCGCGCCGACCAGGCGCACGGAGTCGCCGGGATCGGCTCGGGGCACCTGGCGCTGGCGGCCCTGGAACAGGACCCGCGCCATCTCCAGATGGCCGCCGAGTGCGCCAGACTGCTCGTCGCCGGGGACGTCACCGACTCCGAGGACGCGGTGGCGCCCGCCCAGCCCGGCTCCGGCGTGTCCGTCGAGGCGGGCTACGCCCACGGCGCGTCGGGCTGCGCGGACTTCCTGCTCTCCTACCACGAGGTCACCGGCGACCAGGAGGCGGGACAGGCGGCCAGGGAGCGCTTCGAGTCGCTCGCCACCGAAGCCGAAACCATGATCAGTGACCTGGCGGGGCCCGACGCCCGGCCGATGGGCGCGTCCTGGTGCCAGGGACTGTCCGGCATGGTGAGCGCGTTCGCCCATGCCGCGCGGGCTTACGGCGACGAGCGCTACCTGAACCTGGCGGAGCGCGGCGCCCGCGCCGGCCTGGCCATCGCCCCGCAGGCGTGGGTGGTCTCGCAGTGCTGCGGGCTGGCGGGCATCGGCGAGGCGTTGATAGACCTGGGCATGATGACGGGGGACGACGTCCACTGGCGCGGCGCCGAGGAGGTCGCCGAACTCATGCTGATACGCAGCGGCGGAACGCCCTCCGCGCCCCTCTTCCCCGGGAACGACCTCACTGAGGCCGGTTTCACGTGGAGCACGGGCGCGTCGGGGGTGCTGTCGTTCCTGCGGCGGCTCGACCGCCGCTCCGGCGCCCGAATGTGGACGGCGGGCTGGCGGCTGCCCGGATAGCGCCCGATCTACCTGGCCTGAGCCGCTCAGCGGCCGGACTGCTCGTCACAGCGGGGAAAGCGGCCGTCAACCGCAACCGGTTCGGCCACGCCTTCCTTCTGATGGCGGCCGAACTCGCTTTCAACAGGCGTTATCGAATCCAGCCACCAGCGGTTCAAAAGGTGATATAGGCGATAAAACTGGTCAGGCTTGCGTGCGGCCTCAACGGCCTCTTCGTACTCGGCGAGAAAAAGCGGTCGCCGTTCTTTCGGGAGTGCTTGGAGGATGGCCTGCGGGTCGAAGCGGGGGTAATCGACAGGCTTGTTCGTCACGCCGCCACTGTACTCGCGCGACATCGCCCCGCCACCCGGATCCGGGCTACCCGCTGGCACTTTTCCCGTCACCCGAGGTGAAGCGCCGCTTCTGTGGGGATTTCGGCATATTGCCGACTGCGAGGAGGTCGTTTCGCGATTTTTCAGGCTTGATGCAGGGATGGCGCGATTTGTCGTGTCGTTTCGGTATTGATCGGCGTCCTGTCGGACCGGTGGTCGCCATGCGGCTGATTCCCCGTCCTCGCGCCGTCTAATCCCCATGCGGACGTGTGCGATATTCCCAGACCTCCGCGTTCCCGCTTTCAGCGGTTTGCCGCGGGAGTAATCTCCCCCTTGCGATCAGTCGCTGCCGGGCGGGCGTGCACGGCACGGCGCTCGGCAAAGTCCCCAGACCAGAGTTCAGTCGAGGAGACGGCGCAATGGCGACAGACAACTCCACCGCTGCCCGGCAGCCGCTGACCGGCGATCACCTCGACCGGTTCCTGCGCGCGCTGGCCGACACCGCGGAGCAGGCCCTGGCCGCGCAGGCCGACGCCGCGCAGAACTACCGCGAGCTGGCGGCGGCCGAGCAGCGCAACCGCGCGACGCAGGGCGGCACGCCCGAGGGGCTGCGGCTCGACCCGCTGGCCTCGCTCACCACCCAGCGGGTCCTGCTCGCCGAACGGCTCGTCGACCAGCACGAGACGACGGCCAGGGCGTTCGTCGCGTGGTGGGCCGACGTGGCGGTCTGCGCGGTGGAGGCCGTCCTCACCGGAACGCCGCTGAGCCGGGGCCGGGCCGCGGCGGCCGACCCGTCCTCGTGCATGGAACCCGACGTCCTCGCCTGCCTTCCGCCCGTCCCCGACCACGATCGCCGCCTCGCCGAACTGGCGCTGCGCATGGAGGAGGACCGGATGCGCCAGGACGGCCTGCCTCCCACGGGGGCGCGGGAGCACGCCGCCGACATCGGCCTGACCACCCGCCCCGCCCCCGGAGGCGGCTACGCCCTGGTCGAGGACGGAACCCCGGAGGCCCGCCGCCGACGCCTGTGGGGCCCGATGTGGCGGGAGCACAGCATGCCGGCACTCCCGCAGACCGACGACCTGCTCCGCGCCCTGACCGCCGTCGGCGCGCCCCCGTCGGTCGTCGCCGCCGTCAGGGAGGCGTCCGAGGCGGTCGACACCGCCCTGGCCGCGAAGGCCCGCGCCATCATGCTCAACGACCAGCTGGAGGACGAGCCGCCGGACGACACCGTGCGCTACGACGACCTCATCGAAGCCCTGTGGAAGCAGGCGGACGAGCTCCCCACCCTCCTCACCGCCTACGCCCGCGTCCTGACCACCCACCTCCACACGTTGCGTCCCCCGCGCTGACGGGCTCGGCCGGCGCGCCGGCCGTCGGCGCGAACAGGTTCGTCGCGGTCGGCAGCACGCGCGGGCGTGGGGCGTGATAGCGCGGGCACCCGCTCCTGGTGGGCGCCGGTACCGGCGCGAAGCTCACCCTCGTCTTCGGCAGGCTCGCGGACCCGGGGCGGCAGCTCGAAGACGATCACCGTACGGCTCGCCTAGCAAAGGCGGCGATGGTTCGATGAAGCACGAAATATCAACGCGATACCGTCAGCTCCATGCAACAGGTCGTGGAGTCGCGGATGGACAGGCGGGCGCTCGCCGCCGCCGGCGTGACGGTCGTGCTGTGGGCGTCGGCCTTCGTGGCCATCCGCAGCGCCGTGGAGTTCTACTCTCCCGGCGCGCTGGCTCTGGGGCGGCTGCTGGTCGGCGCGCTGACGCTCGGTGTCATCCTCGTCGCGCGAGGCGAGGGCTGGCCCGCGCGTAAGGCGTGGCCCGGGATCGTCGTGTCGGGAGTGTTGTGGTTCGGCGTCTACATGGTCGCTCTCAACTGGGGCGAGCAGGAGGTCGAAGCGGGCACCGCCGCGATGATCGTCAACATCGGGCCGCTGTTGATCGCGTTGCTGGCCGGCTGGTTCCTGCACGAGGGATTCCCGCGCAAGCTGCTGGCCGGCATGGCCGTCTCGTTCGCCGGCGCGGTGGTCGTGGGGATCTCCAAGTCCGGGGGCGGCGCCTCCTCGATCCTGGGCGTGGCCCTCTGCGTGCTGGCGGCCCTGTCCTGGGCGGTGGCGATCCTGGCCCAGAAGCCCGCGCTGCGGCACGCTTCCGCGTTGCAGGTGACGACCTTCGGCTGCGCGATCGGGGCGATCGCCTGCCTGCCGTTCGCCGGGCAACTGGTGAGCCAGGTGGCCCAGGCGCCGCCGGCGGCGACGCTGAACGTCGTCTTCCTCGGGGTCTTCCCCACCGCGCTGGCCTTCACCACCTGGGCCTACGCCCTGGCCAGGACGACGGCGGGCAACATGGGCGCCACCACGTACCTCGTCCCCGTGCTGGTGGTGCTGATGTCGTGGGCGCTGCTCGGCGAGATTCCCGGCTGGCTCACCTTCGCCGGAGGCGCCCTCTGCCTGGTCGGAGTCGCCATTTCCAGGCGCAAGTGACACCGGACGGGCCCGTGACAGCACCAGGCACGGGCCCGGCCCCTGACGCGCCGAGCCCATGGACCGAGTTATACGGTGAGTCACCTCTCTTTACTCAACGTGATGTAACGTGAATATGTGATCGTGGGCTCGCAGGTCGGCAGCCTGGCACTTCATCGCCGGGTTCCGGGGGCGTTGCTGGCCCTGTTCGCACTGATCACGATTCACTTCGGGCTGTGGGCTCCCGACTGGCGTGGCGGAAGCCCCTCGGCGGGCGGCGCGGTCGCCGTCCATGTGGCGTCGCAGCCGAACGTCCTGCCCCTCGCCCTTGTGCCGGAGGCGGCCGCGAGCAGGTGCTCGGCGCTGCCGGCGGGGCACAGTCACCCGCTCGCACCCGGCACCAGTCACGCCTGCCGGAACCTCGGCGCCCGTCCCTCCAAGCCGCTGGCCGGGAGGAGCGGGCTGGTCGGGTGCCTGCTCGTGCTGCTCTGGCTGGTGGCGGCCTGCCCGCTTCCCGCGCGTCGGCGCGCGGGTGTTCTGGCCGCCGTCCCCGCCGGAACGCCGCTGCTCAGCCGTCTCTGCGTCTGCCGCATCTAGGACGACCCGGCGTCGAGCCGGTGCCTGGCCGAGTGCGTCAACTCGCTCGGCCATCCTGGTCACTTGGGCGTAACCGCCCGTGAACGGAGCTGTCCGGCCACGCCTTCTGCGATCTGTTGATCACGTCATGGATCCAGGAGCGAAGTCCCATGCGCGAGATGCACATCTTCACCGAGACGTGGGTGTTCCGGTGCCTCTGCTGCCGCGAGACCTGGCAGGACGCCTACGAGGCGCACGACGGCGGCAACGTCGTCGTCTGGCTCCGCGGCGGCGTCCCCGCCATGCCGCCGTGGAGCGAGCCGTCCTGCCACCAGTGCCGCAGCCTGTCCGTCCAGGCGATGCTGGGTGTCACCCGCCCGGCTGACGGCCCGCCGAGCCCGCGTCCCGCCTGCGAAGCGGCCGAGGACTGACGCCGTGCGCATCCCCTCCTGCTTGACGGTGACCGTATTGATCCACTTATGCTCCAAATGTGAAGAGTTCTTCAGATAGCCAGGTGGCGTCGATCGACGGATGCGCGGTCCGAGTGGTGAACGCCGAGCGGGTCGCGGCAGTGCGCACGCGCATGCCCGCCGAAACCGATGTGGTCGACACCGCGGACGTGTTCGGGCTGCTGTCCGACCCGGGCCGGCTCCGCGTGCTGATGGCGCTGCTCGAGGGCGAGCTGTGCGTGTGCGACCTGGCGGTGGTCAGCGGGCTGAGCGAGTCGGCGACCTCGCACGCGCTGCGGCTGCTGCGCGCGCATCGGGTGGTCTCGGTCCGTCGCGACGGGCGGATGGCTTACTACCGGCTCAACGACGCGCACGTACGGATGCTCCTCGACCTGGCTATCGCGCACACCGAGCACACCGACGCCATCCACCCGGAAAGAGGCCAGGAGCCAACCCCGTAGGGGCGCCGCCGGCCGGGACGCGTGTCGCGAACCTCCTGCCCACGCCGGATGTCGAGCAAGATTATGTACATTTGTACATGTACATCAGTACTACCGAAGGGGTCGACTCATGCCGTACGTGTTACTCGGCCTCGCCATCGTGGCCGAGGTGCTGGGCACCAGCCTGCTCAAGAGCACCGACGGGTTCACCCGGCTGTGGCCGACGATGGCCTGCCTGGCGGCCTACGCCGGCGCCTTCTTCGCGCTGGCGCTGGCGATCCAGCAGGGGCTGAAGGTCGGCGTCGGGTACGCCGTGTGGTCCGGCCTCGGCACCACCCTGATCGTCGTGATCGGAGCCCTGTTCCTCGGCGAGTCGATCACCGTGACGAAGGCCGTCGGCGTGGCCCTGGTCATCGCGGGTGTGGTGGTGCTCAACCTCGGCGGTGCCCATTGAGCGGCCGGCGCGACCCAGAAGGACGACGCCGCAGCATCGTCGACGCCGCCTGCCGCCTGATAGCCGAGGTGGGCGTCGGCGGCCTGACCCATCGCCTGGTCGCCGCCCGTGCCGGGGTCCCCCTGGGGGCGACCACGTACTACTTCAAGACCCTCGACGACCTGGGCGAGGCAGCTCTCGAGTACGCGGCCCAGGCGTCGGCCGAGGAGCTGGACGCCTGGGAACAGGCCCTGCGCGCCGGCACGGACGTCCCGAAGACCCTGGCCTCGCTGACCGTCGACTACCTCGCCGACCGCCCCCGGGCCCTGGTCGAGACCGAGCTCTACATCGCCGCAGCCCACCGGCCGGAACTGCGCCCCCTGGCGCACGTCTGGTTCGACGGCCTGGTCGAGATCCTCAGCGCCCACGCCTCCCCGGACGCCGCCCGGGCCGCCACGATCTTCATCGACGGCGCGCTGCTGTTCGCCCTCACCCACGACCAGCCTCTCGACGCGGCCGCGCTCGCCACCTCGCTGGCCGCCCTCCTCAACCCGCCCGGCTGAAGACCCGAAAGGGTTTATTCATCTCCGCTGCGAGTATGGGGTCGGCAGGGGGTGATGGCGAGATGCACTTCGACGTCGTCGTGGAGACACCGCGGGGGTCACGGAACAAGTACGAGATGGACGTCGCCCGGCAGCGGATCCATCTGGACCGGCTGCTGTTCACCGCCACCGCCTACCCCTACGACTACGGCTTCGTGCCCGACACCCTGGCCGAGGACGGCGACCCGCTGGACGCGCTGGTGATGGGCGAGGTGCCGACGTTCCCCGGCTGCCTGATCAGGTCTCGTCCGGTCGCGGTGTTCTGGATGCGCGACGAGCAGGGCCCGGACGCCAAAGTCCTCTGCGTGCCTGCGGACGATCCCCGCTTCGACCAGTATCAGGACATCGAAGACGTGCCGTTCTACATCCTGGGAGAGATCGGGCACTTCTTCGACGTCTACAAGGACCTGGAGCCGGGAAAGACCGCCGACGCACGCGAGTGGGAGACCCGCGAGTGCGCCGAGCGCCTGGTCGAAGAGGCCGTCCTGCGGTATCGCTCGGCAGGCTGACAGCTTCACCGCGCCGCCGACATACCCCGGATCGTCGGGGTATGTCGGCAGCCTCGTTGGTCAGTCGGTGCCGGACTCCATCGCGGCGTGATCGAGCAGCTCGTCGTCCTCGGGGACCTCGCCGCGGGAGGCGATCGCCTCGGCGCCGCCCTCGGGCATCGCGCCGATCAGCCCGGTCGAGGCCGCCTGTGCGGCGCCGATCAACGCCGGGTGCGAGCTGCCGACCATGCCGAGCCGGGCGTACTGCTCGAGCTTGGCGCGAGAGTCGGCGATGTCGAGGTTGCGCATGGTCAGCTGGCCGATGCGGTCGACCGGCCCGAAGGCGGAGTCCTCGGTCCGTTCCATGGAGAGCTTGTCGGGGTGGTAGCTGAACGCCGGCCCGGACGTGTCGAGGATGGAGTAGTCGTCGCCGCGACGCAGCCGCAGGGTCACCTGGCCGGTGACCGCCATCCCGACCCAGCGCTGGAGCGACTCGCGCAGCATCAGCGCCTGCGGGTCCAGCCAGCGGCCCTCGTACATCAGCCGGCCCAGTCGCCGCCCCTCGTTGTGGTAGCTGGCGAGGGTGTCCTCGTTGTGGATCGCGTTGACCAGCCGCTCGTACGCCGCGTGCAGCAACGCCATTCCTGGCGCCTCGTAGACGCCGCGGCTCTTGGCCTCGATGACCCGGTTCTCGATCTGGTCGGACATGCCCATGCCGTGCCGGCCGCCGATGGCGTTGGCCTCCAGCACCAGGTCGACGGCGGAGGCGAACTCCTTGCCGTTGATCGTCACCGGACGCCCCTGCTCGAAGCCGATCGTGACGTCCTCGGTGGCGATCTCGACGGCAGGGTCCCAGAACCGCACGCCCATGATCGGGTCGACGATCTCGATGCCCGCGTCGAGGTGCTCAAGCGCCTTGGCCTCGTGGGTCGCGCCCCAGATGTTGGCGTCGGTGGAGTAGGCCTTCTCGGTGCTGTCGCGGTAGGGCAGGCCGTGGGCGAGCAGCCACTCGGACATCTCCTTGCGGCCGCCGAGCTCGCTGACGAAGTCGGCGTCGAGCCACGGCTTGTAGATCCGCAGGGAGGGGTTGGCGAGCAGGCCGTAACGGTAGAACCGCTCGATGTCGTTGCCCTTGAAGGTGGAGCCGTCGCCCCAGATCTGGACGTCGTCCTCGAGCATCGCGCGCACCAGCAGGGTGCCCGTGACAGCCCGACCGAGCGGGGTGGTGTTGAAGTAGACGCGGCCACCGGACCGGATGTGGAACGCCCCGCAGGCCAGGGCTGCGAGCCCCTCCTCCACGAGGGCCGCCCGACAGTCGACGAGCCGGGCGATCTCCGCGCCGTAGAGCGTGGCGCGCCCGGGGACCGAGGCGATGTCGGGCTCGTCGTACTGACCGATGTCGGCGGTGTAGGTGCACGGCACTGCACCCTTCTCGCGCATCCACGCGACCGCTACCGAGGTGTCGAGGCCGCCGGAGAAGGCGATCCCGACACGTTCGCTGACAGGCAGGGAGGTGAGTACCTTGGACACGAGTAGAAGTATATACATAGCAATGCATGGCCATGCAAGACGCCGGGCCCGCAAGGTTCTGTGTCGGTCGGCTCGCCCGGCTGCTCCTCCCCGCCACCCGGCCGCTCAGATCGCCGACCGTGATCGCGCGGCATTGCGCCGGATTTGCGCACGCGGCAATCCGGTTGACCGATGGGGTGGTTTTGCGCACGTCCCGCTCATGGGGAGGGGTGACAATTCGCGGTCGTGATGTTTACGTTTACTCAGCTCAACGTACGGCGGGTGACCGCCTGGTCGGCCCGCCGATATGGGCCGATGCCGGCGGTCGCGAGTTCCTACGGTTTGTCCGCGACGTGTCCTTTCACTGTGAGGAGAACATCATGACCGACCCGCGCGTGGTGTCCCGTGAAGAATGGCTGGCGGCCCGGCTGAAGCTGCTCGCACAGGAGAAGGAAGTCACGCGAATGCAGGACGCGGTCACCGCGCAGCGCCGCGAACTGCCGATGGTCCGGATCGACAAGGAGTACATGTTCGAAGGACCGGCGGGCAGCGCGCGTCTGGTCGATCTGTTCGAGGGCCGTCGCCAGCTCATCGTCTACCACTTCATGTTCGATCCGAGCTGGGAGGAGGGCTGCCCGAGCTGCTCGTTCGCGGTCGACAACATCGGTCGTCTGGGTCACCTGCACGCCAGTGACACCGCGTTCGTGATCGTATCCCGCGCGCCGTCGCCGAAGATCGAGAAGTTCCGGGCGCGGATGGGGTGGACGATCCCGTGGTACTCCTCGGCCGGAACCGACTTCAACTACGACTTCCACGTCACCAATGACGAGTCCGTCGCACCCGTCGAGTACAACTACAAGGACAAGGCGACGCTGGAACGCGAGGGAATCGCTTACTTGGGGGCGGGCGAAGCGCACGGCCTGAGCGTCTTCTTCCGGGAGGACGACGCCGTCTTTCACACCTATTCGACGTACGGACGCGGCCCCGAATTCTTGTTGAGCACGTACCACTATCTGGACCTGACACCGCTCGGCCGGCAGCGCTATGTCAACGAGTTCCCCTACTACGACACGTACAGCGATGAAGCTGGCCATTCGCACCATGAGCCCGGCTGTCACTGAGTGATCGAGCCGATCCCGTCACGGCGCACCGACCCGAGCCCCGTGACCGGATCCCATCGACCAGCCGCCGGTCGCCCCCGTCAACGGGCGACCGGCTTCTCACCCACAGGCGGCAGGAACCGCCCCTCACCGTCAGGACGGCCGCCGATCTCGGCGAACGGCGAGACGGGCACGGCCTCGCTCATAGTGCCCAGGATCCGGTAGGCGATCGCGAACAGCAGCGGCTCGGGGAACCACGGCCCGGGTCACGCCAACTCTTCCTTGAAGCCCTGCCGCCACGAGGGGTAGCGCAGCTCCCAGCCGAACTCCCGCTTGGCCTTGGCGTTGGAGAAGCCGCGCCCCTCGGTCATCATCGTCACCGCCACCTCCCCGGCCAGCGGCCGGGCCAGCCAGGTGGGGAACCGCATCGGCCGCTTCGCTCCCGCGCACGCGGCCAGGTAGGGCAGCCACTCGCTGGCCGGGGCCGGCTCGTCGTCGACGATGTTGAACACCCCCCTCGCCCTCTGCTCCACAGCCAGGACCGTAGCGCTCGCCGCGTCGTCCAGATGCACCCACGAGCAGTAGCCGGCGCCGCCCCCGACCACCGGGAACTGCCGCTTGCGCACGGGCTCGACCAGGTCGTCGGTGGCGCCCGGCCCATAGAACCAGCCGTATCGCAGGACCGCGCCGCCGGCCTTGACGACCACGTCCTCGACGTGGCCGATCGCCGTCATCCCAGGCTGCGCCGGCGTCCCCGTCATCGGGTCCACCGGGTCCTGCTCGGTCTTCACCCAGCCGCCCTTACGGATGCCGTTCCAGGCGGCGTAGCCCTGCGCGATGAAGTTGGTCACGCCGGTCGCCTCCGCGGCGGCCAGCAGGTGATCCGTCCCCTCGGTACGCAGCCGGTTGGTGCCGGCGAACCACTGATCCATGTGCTTCATATCGGGCTTGCCGGCGTGCGCCACGGAGATCGCGGTCATCTGGTGCACGATCACCTCCGGCTGGGCCTTGGCCACCGCCTCACCTACCGACACCGCGTCCAGCCCGTCCATCACGACCGCCTCGGCGCCCAACTGCTCCAGCAAACGCACCTTGGCCGCGCTCGTCGTCGTAGCCGTCACCTGGTGACCCCGGGCCACCAACTGCGGCACCAGCCGGCGCCCCAGAACCCCGCTCCCACCAGCCACGAACACCCGCATGACCATCACCTTTCCGATCCCGGAAACTGTCTTCGAAACCCGAGACGAGACAGCCCGCCCATCTGTGACATGCGGCCGGAAAGCAGCTGGGAGAGGATCGTCGGCAGCGCCACCTGGGACGAACCCGCGACAAGTCCGGCTACTGGGTCGCCGGGCTCAGCGGCTCACAGTGATCTCCCGCTCCATGTGTGACAGCTTCTCGGGATTGCGCACGGCGTAGAGCCCGGCGATGAGGCCGTCCTCGATGCGCACCGCCACGACGGTGTCGACCTCGCCGTTGAGCTGGAGGATCAGCGCCGGGTAGCCATTGACCTGCGCTGGCCGCAGCGACGTCGGGTCGGTGATGTTGCCCAGCAGGTCGGCCACCCTGTCAGCTCCCACGATGGGCACCAGCGCGGCCTGCTTGATTCCGCCACCGTCAGTCAGCAGGACGACATCGGGCGCGAGAATGTCGAGCAGGCGTTGCAGGTCGCCCGTCTCGATCGCTCGTTGGAAAGCCTGGAGCGCGGCCCGGGTCTCGGCCGGGGAGACGGTGCCGCGTGGCCGGCGCGCCGCGACGTGCGCCCGCGCCCGGTGGGCGATCTGGCGGACCGCGGCCGGGCTCTTGTCGACGGCTTCGGCGATCTCGTCGTAGTCCAGATCGAACACCTCGCGCAGCACGAACACCGCCCGCTCGGTCGGCGCGAGCGTCTCCAGCACCAGCAGCATCGCCATCGAGACGCTGTCGGCCAGCTCGACGTCCTCGGCCACGTCGGGCGTGGTCAGTAGCGGCTCGGGCAACCAGGGGCCGACGTAGGACTCCTTGCGCCGGCCGAGAGTCCGCAGCCGGGCGAGCGCCTGACGGGTGGTGATCCGGACCAGGTAGGCACGCTGATCCCGCACGGTGTCGAGGTCGACGCCCACCCACCGTAGCCAGGTCTCCTGCAGGACGTCCTCGGCGTCGGCGGCCGAGCCGAGCATCTCGTAGGCGACGGTGAAAAGCAGGTTGCGGTGGACGAGGAACGCCTCGGTGGCGGGGTTCGGGCGGTCACTCTGTCTCATGTCGTCGCCGCGATCTTCGGGCGCTGTCTGCGGCGTGCCGGCCATGGGTGGCTCCTGTTCGCTCTCAACTGTCACACCCACCAGACGACGGGACCCGGCGTTTTGTGACACCGAGACGGTAGCCGTCCTTGTTGTCCGCTGCCGAATGACGTGACGCCGAGGCAGCGTCGCGAGTCACCTGTATGTGGCGCACGTCACGTCACGGCGCTGTCACAAGGATCGGGTCGTCGGCATCTTGTGTTCATTCAGCGCAACACGCAACGACACGAGGGACCGCATCATGGAACCCCGCTTGAACCTCTCCGGCAGCCCGCTCGCAGCCAAGTCCCTGAAGTACCTGGCCTCGGCCGGCAGGGTGATCGCCGAGGAGTCGACGCTGCCGACCGCGACCCAGGGCCTGGTGACGCTCCGGGCCAGTCAGATCAACGGCTGCGGCTTCTGCATCGACATGCACACCAAGGACCTCGCGCACGCCGGGGAGACCTCGGTGCGCATCAACCTGGTCGCGGCCTGGCGGGAGGCCACGGTGTTCACCGACGCCGAGCGCGCCGCCCTGGAGCTGACGGAGCAGGGCACCCGCATCGCCGACGCGGCCGGTGGTGTCACGGACGAGGCCTGGGCGAACGCCGCCAAGCACTACGACGAAGAGCAGTTCGCTGCCCTGGTGTCGCTCATCGCTCTCATCAACGCCTTCAACCGCCTGAACGTCATCGTCCGGCAGCCCGCCGGCGACTACCAGCCCGGCCAGTTCGGATAACCCAGGACTCTCCCACGTGGAAGGAACGTCATGAACTCAGCGCTTGAAACCCTTCGCCGTGACTTCGGCGGCGACATCATCGAACCGGGCGGAGCGGAGTACGAATCGGCCAGCCGCTCGGTGTTGGCTGCGGGTAGTCCGGCCTATGTGCTGCGGCCCAAGAGCGTCGCGGACGTGCAAGCAGGTGTCAGATTCGCTGCCGACGCAGGGCTTCTGCTGTCCGTGCGAGGCGGCGGCCATGGCTTCGCGGGCTTCGGCACCAACGACGACGGCGTCGTGATCGACCTCAGCAACCTCGCGAACGTGCAGATCGTCGACGACGAACGTCACCTTGTGCGGATCGGCGGCGGCGCCAACTGGGGTCAGGTCGCGGCCGTCCTGGCCCCGCGTGGCCTGGCGATCTCCTCCGGCGACACCAAGAGCGTCGGTGTCGGTGGGCTGACGTTGACCGGTGGCATCGGCTGGAAGGTCAGGAAGTACGGCCTGGCCCTGGACAGCGTGGTCGCGGCCGAGGTGGTCACGGCCGACGGAGAGGTCGTGCCTGCGAGCGCGGAGGAGAACCCGGAGCTGTTCTGGGCGATTCGCGGTGGCGGCGGCAACTTCGGGATCGTGACCGCCTTCGAGTTCGAGGCACACCCGACGACAGACATCTTCTACGGCAAGATCGCCTTCCCGGCGTCGGAGACGGCCAGCGTGCTCCAGGGCTGGGCGGACTACCTCCGCACCGCCCCCGAAGAGCTCACCTCCATCGCGAACTTCGCCAATCCCTTCGCCGGCGGGCCCGAGGCGCCGGTGGAGATCCAGGTCGCCTTTGACGGCGACGACCCGGAGCTCGCCGCGGCGGCGATCGACCCGATCCGCCGGCTCGGCACGGTGATCGACGACGATGTCGCGCTGAAGCCCTATGCGGACACGCTCGTGGACGGCGTGACCCCGCCGCCTGGCATCCAACTTGTCACCCGAAGCGCATTTGTCGACAAGGAATCGGTGTCCGAGGTCCTTCAGATCCTTGCTGAGGTCGGGGCATCGGAGCGGTCGCCGTTCATCGCCGTTCGCAGCGTCGGCGGTGCGGTATCCCGAGTCCCCGACGACGCCACCGCCTACGCGCATCGCCCAGCGGAGTTGATGTTCGTGACCACCACCGCGGGTCCAGGGCCGGTCGTCGAGGCCGCTCGTCCAGCTCTGGACGCGATCTGGCAGAGACTCGCACCTCACGTCGACGGCGCCTACGCCAACTTCCTCGCTTCCGCCACCGAGGAGGACGTCGCCGCGATCTATCCAAGGCAGACCTACAAGCGGCTCGCGGCGGTCAAGCGTCAGTACGACCCCGGCAATCTGTTCGCCCACAACCACAACGTCCGGCCTCAGTAGGCCACGCGGACGAGCAAAGCCGTCCGAGGCGCCCCGGCCAGTTCGGCCCTCTATCCCTCACCACAGGAAGAACGGAAAGACATCATGAGCAAGGTCTGGTTCGTCACTGGCTCGTCCCGCGGCTTGGGCCGCAGCTTCGTCGAGGCCGCCCTGTCGCGCGGCGACAAGGTGGCCGCGACCGCCCGGAACACCGAAAGCCTTGACGAGCTGGTCGCCGCATACGGCGACGCGGTGCTTCCGCTCGCGCTGGACGTGACCGACAGGGCCGCCGTCTTCGAGAGCGTGACGCGGGCCAAGGAGCACTTCGGCCGTCTCGACGTCATCGTGAACAACGCGGGCTACGGCCTGCTCGGCGCTGTCGAGGAGCTGTCCGAGCGGGAACTGCGCGACCAGCTGGAGACCAACCTGTTCGGCGTGGTGTGGGTCGTCCAGGCCGCGCTGCCCCACCTGCGCGAGCAGGGCGGAGGGCACATCATCCAGATCTCCTCAGCCGGTGGCCTCTTCGCGATGCCGCTCGGCGGCGGATACCACGCCTCCAAGTGGGCCCTCGAAGGCCTGAGCGAATCCCTCGCCCAGGAGGTCGCCGCCTTCGGTATCAAGGTGACCCTGGTCGAGCCCGGCTCCTACGCCACCGACGGGGCCGCCGGCGCCGTCCATGCCCAGGCCGACCCGCTCTACGACGGTTTCCGCGAGAGCTTCGCAGCGTTCGCGACGACGCTCGACTCCGGCGACCCGGCCGCCGCGGGCCGGGCGCTCCTCAAGATCGTTGACGTCGACAACCCGCCCCTGCGGGTGTTCTTCGGCACCCAGGGCCACCAGATGATCCCGCAGATCTACGCCGACCGGCTCAAGACCTGGGCCGACTGGCAGGACCTTTCGATGGAGGCCCACGGACACACCCCCGCAGCTCCGGCGGTCTGACCCGGCGACCCGGCCTGCGGGAAAGCGCAGAACACCCGCGGAAACCCCGTCCAGCAGGGCGACGGCCCCGCCCCACCCCCGAGCGCGCGTACGCCTCGGCGGGCGCAGCCACGTCCTCGGCGGCTGCGCCAGGGGCGGCCACACGCAGGAACGCCAAGTGACCAGAAGAACCAGCTCGTACAGGACAGAAAGGGAGTCGTCATGCAAGACACAACCGGTGGCCGCCGTGCACTGGTGGTCGGGCTCGGGATCGCGGGAATCGCCACCGCGCTACGGCTACGGCAGGTCGGCTGGGAGCCGGTGCTGGTCGAGCGGGCGCCCGCGCGCCGCTCGGGAGGGTACTTCGTCATGCTGTTCGGCACCGGCGTCGCCTCCGCTCGGCGCATGGGCGTGCTGGACGCCATCGGAGACCGCGGCAGCCCCCGGCTCACCTCCTATGAGGTGAACCGGGCCGGACGCCGTACCCCGGGGATGAACCCGGCGAGCCTGCCCGGCAGACCCCGGCAACTGCTGCGCGGCGACGTGGAACGGGGGTTGTTCTCCGCGCTGCCGGACGATGTCGAGATCCGGTACTCCACCGTGCCCACTCGCATCACCCAGGACGACTCCGCCGCCGAGGTCACCCTGCACGACACCGCCTCGGGCACCGTCGTCACCGAGCGCTTCGATCTGGTGGTGGGCGCCGACGGTCTACGCTCCACCGTACGCAAGCTGGTCTTCGGCCCGCAGGACTACCTGCACCCGCTGAACTACATGATCGCCGTCACTCTGCTCGACGAGCCGATCGAGGGCTTCGGCCTGCACAAGGGCCTGATCCTGGCCGAACCGGGACGCTCGGCATGGACCTTCCCCTTCCACAACCACCCGCCGAGCCTGCTGTTCTCCTACCGCACCGGCGACATCGACGCCGAGTTCGCCCGCCCGCCGATCGAGTCGATCCGCGCCGCCTTCGGCCCGCAGCCCGCGGGCCCCCTGCTGGAGAGCTTGTTCACGCGGTTCGAGCAGGCCCCGGAGTTTCTGTTCGACTCCGTACAGCAGGTCAAGATGCCGCGCTGGCACCGGGGCAGGGTCGTCCTGGTCGGCGACGCCGCCTGGTGCGTGACCCTGTACGCGGGCATGGGCGCCTCCAGCGGCATCGCCGGAGGCGAACTGCTGGGCACCATGCTGCAACGCCACCCCGACGACCTGCCCGGCGCGCTGCGGGCGTGGGAGGCCCGGATGCGGCCGTTCATCCACACCGAGCAAGGCTCCGCGCTGACCATGCGCAGGCTCTTCACGCCCCACGACCGCAAGGAACAGATCATGCGCACCGCGATGCTGCGTCTCATGCGCGCGCCGGTCATCGGCCAGACGGTGGGCAAGATGATGAACGGCGCCGACATGGAGCACAAACAGCTCGACATCGCCGCCGTGTGACTCGACTCCAGCGCGAAAGAACAGGACAGCCCAGGTGAGCCAGCTGATCGAACACCACTCGCGGCACCTGCGTCCGAGGGGGGATTTGAACTCTCGGCACCCGGGGGACCTTGAAGGACATCCGGATACCTAGAAACTTGCCGTGAGCTTGGCAGCCGGGGCGATACAGTCCACACGTGCGTTGATCTTCAGGGCGGCGGCTGAGTGCCGCCGCAGGCGGTGCGGGCGACCCTGACAGATGGAGCCGCCTCGAACAGGCATAGCCGTCACATCCCACCGGAGATCACACGATGCCCGCTCAGCAGCCCCTCACTTACCACGCGTTCGTTGAACTCGCCGCCGCCGACCCCGCCGTCGTCGGACTCGTCCTCAAGGGCTCTCACGCCCACGACATGATCACCGAGCACTCGGACCACGACCTGTACGTCGTCCTCGCCGACGGCGTGACAACGGATCTCACTCGGTTCATGGGCCACCGCACTCCCGAACTCGACCTCGTCATCATCTCTCTCGCCGAGTTCCGCGCGGCCGGAATGCCCGGCTTCGAGCGCTACGCCCTTGCCCGCGCCAGGATCATGCTCGACCGGCTCGACGGAGGCATCGCCCAGATCCTGGCCGCCAAGGCACGGCTCGACGCCGATGAAGCATTCAGGGACTGCGGTGAATGGCTCGACGCCTATGCCAACTCCCTCTACCGCTCCGTCAAGAACGACCGTGACGGACATTCGCTCGCCGCCCGCCTCGACGCCGCCGACAGCATCCGGTTCCTGCTGGAGTTGCTCTTCGCTCTCGACCGTCGCCCCCGCCCCTACAACAAGTACCTGGAGTGGGAACTCGCCCGATACCCGCTGCCCGGCTGGGACACCGGCATGCTGCTGGACGCCGTGGATCGCATCTCACGAATGGGAGACGTGCTCATGCAACGGCGCCTCTTCGCCCTTGTCGAGGCAGCCGCCCGGCACGCCGGCCACGGCGCAGTGCTGGACGCGTGGGGCGAGGACCTCGACCTGATGCGACCGCAATAGGGGATATCGCGAAGGCCCCGCGCAAATGCGGCACCGCCAGAGATTTTCGTGACAGGTCCTTCGTCGTCAGCCATCCACGGCTTGGATCGCCTTGGTGATCAAAGCGCGGGCGGCTTTGCCGTACACCGCCAGGGCGGCCAGTTCGGCGAACGCCCCGGCGTACAGGGCGATCTCGTGGGGCTGTGTGACCGTCAGATGGCCGGAGACGAGCGGTAGGCGGAGACTCCTCAATGACCGCCCTGCAACGATCAGCGGACATCGCTGCCGCGAGCCTCGCGCTGGTGCGGGTCCGTACGTCATCGCGTGGTCTGGCGAAGCCATCGAACACCATCAGTATCACGGCTCGTTCTGGTGGCGAAAAAGCAAAAGCCCCGAGCCTGTGACCTGCACAAACTCGGGGTCTCCTGGGTGTCCGAGGGGGGACTTGAACCCCCATGCCCCGCAAAGGGCACTAGCACCTCAAGCTAGCGCGTCTGCCTATTCCGCCACCCGGACTTGGTGCCTGCACGCGGGACCGTCATCCCGCGTCGGCTCCGTAAGGTTAGCAAACTCTGAGGGGTGCGTCATACCTGTAATCCGGGAGGGGAGGATGAGGGCAGGCCGTACCCGAGCTAAGGAGCCGTCATGGACGAGGTTGTCGACCTGTGCCGCGATCTGATCCGCATCGATTCGACCAACGCGGGCGACAACGCGGGCCCGGGTGAGAGGGCGGCGGCCGAGTACGTGGCGGAGAAGCTGGCCGAGGTCGGGCTGGAGGCGACGATCCTCGAGAGCGATGACCGCCGGGCGAACGTGATCGCCCGGATCGAGGGCGCCGACCCGGGGCGTGACGCGCTGCTGCTGCACGGGCACCTCGACGTGGTCCCGTTCGACGCCTCCGACTGGAAGCACCACCCGCTGGAGGGCGAGGTCTCCGAGGGGTGCGTGTGGGGGCGCGGCGCGGTCGACATGAAGGACATGGACGCGATGATCCTGGCCGTCGCCCGCCAGAGGTTGCGGGAGGGCCGCCGTCCGAGCAGGGACGTCGTCCTGATGTTCACCGCCGACGAGGAGGCCGGCGGGGTGTACGGGGCGAACTTCCTGGTTGACGAGCACCGGGGGCTGTTCGAGGGCGTCACCGAGGCGATCGGGGAGGTCGGCGGGTTCAGCGTGTCGGTGGGCGAGGACCGCAGGCTGTACCTGATCGAGGCGGCCGAGAAGGGCATGGCGTGGATGCGGCTGACCGCCACGGGCCGCGCCGGACACGGGTCGATGCTCAACTCGGACAACGCCGTGACCGAGCTGGCCGAGGCCGTCGGGCGGTTGGGGCGCTACGAGTGGCCGGTGCGGCTGACGCCCACCATGCGGATGTTCCTGGAGGAGGTGGGCGGTGAGGAGGCGGTGTCGGGGCTGGGCCCGCTGTCGCGGATGATCGGCGCCGCCCTGCGCAACACCGTCAACCCCACCATGCTGGACGCGGGCTACAAGTCGAACGTCATCCCGCAGACCGCGTCGGCGGTGATCGACGGGCGGTTCCTGCCGGGCTTCGAGGACGAGTTCTTCGCCACGGTCGACGAACTGCTCGGGCCGAACGTCACTAGGGAGTTCGTGCAGCACCAGGTGGCGTTGGAGTTCGGCTTCGAGGGGCCGCTGGTGCGGGCCATGACCGAGGCGCTGCAGGCGGAGGACCCCGACGGGCGGGCGGTCCCGTACACGATGTCGGGCGGCACGGACCTGAAGGCGTTCAGCAGGCTGGGCATCAAGGGCTACGGCTTCGCGCCGCTCAAGCTGCCCGCCGAGCTGGACTTCTCAGGGATGTTCCATGGGGTGGACGAGCGTGTCCCGGTCGATTCGCTCCAGTTTGGGGTACGAGTGCTTGACCGATTCCTGGATCTCTGCTGAAAACCCCTTGCGGCCACCTTGAGTGCTGCTACGGTTACGGACCGTTGAGGGGTGGTCCGCAGACCGGCCTCACACTCTGAGGCCGGTTCTGGAGGAGGTCACGTGGCACGATCGACGCGGCGACAGAGGGATACGTCCCTCGCCGCGTGGTGCGTGCCCGTGACCGACTCGACAGAGCACACGATCATCGAACGGCCACGCCGGATGGCGCGGTTCGCGGCCGGTGCCCGCCAGGCACTGGCGCGAGCGGCCGCGCTGGGAGCCCTGGTGGCCGCCGGGTGGTTGCTCGCCGTTCTCTTCGGGATGATCTCCTCCTCTCCGGCCGCCGCGGAGTCCACCGCGGCGACAGAAACGCCCCATGCCGTCACCGGGCCCATCACGGGCGATTTCCCCACGGCAGGCGGCAAGGTTTCGGCGTCCGACAACGCCGAGGCGATGGCGGGGCTGACGGTCGACGGGCTGACCAGCCAGTCCGACCCCGGCCTGCCACAACCTTCCACCGCGAGCAAGATGTTGGGCACCAACGGTTTGGCACCCAACGGCGGTGGCAGCGGCCCCTTCGGGCCGGGTATGGGGGACATTGCGAGGTCCTTCGTTAATCCGCGTCTCGCTGCCACGCCCGCCCCTCTGGCGTGCGTGCTTCCCCCCGTCGTCCGCACAGCGGCTGACGACCCTTCTTTCTCACCTGACTGATCCCCGCCAGGACATTCCGGCTGTTCACCAGCCGACGGTGGAGCGTGGCCATATCCCCTCCGCCAGCGGGTGACACATCAGTCACCGATTCACGACCCCGAGGTCTCCGCTGTGCGCGGCGCATCCTGCGCCCCCGCATGTCCTCGGGCTGCCCGTGAACCGTCAGGTAATCCCCCCAAGAGCATCAAGGAGCGTTCATTATGCGTACGTGGGCGAAGGCTTCTGCCCCGGTGGCCCTGCTGGCCGTGGCGGCCATGTCTTTCGGCGGTGGCACCGCCATGGCCGACACCTCCGGTGACTCCTCTGTCGGCGGCGGCAACCAGATCAACCTGCCCATCTCCCTGCCGATCGACATCAGCGGCAACGCCGTCGGTGTCGCCGGCGAGTCCCACGCCTCCTCCCAGGGGGGCGCGAGCGTCACCAACACCGGTAGGGGCGGCATCCCCAACAGGACGTCCGGCGACCACAGCGTGCTCGGCGGCAACCAGGTCAACGCCCCGATCAGCGCGCCGATCAACGCCTGCGGCAACGCGGTCTCGCTCTTCGGCAGCTCCGACGCGGGCTGCAAGGGCGGCGCCGCGGTCCACAACTCGGGCAAGGGCGGCGCGGGCGGCAACCGCACGTCCGGCGACCACAGCGTGCTCGGCGGCAACCAGGTCATCGCGCCGATCACCGCCCCGATCAACGCCTGCGGCAACGCCGTGGCGATCTTCGGTGAGGCGACCGCGGGCTGCAAGGGCGGCGCCGAGGTCAAGAACTCCGGGGTCGGCTCTGGCGGCAACCGCACGTCCGGCCGTGACTCGGTTCTCGGCGGCAACCAGGTCATCGCGCCTATCAGCGCCCCGATCAACATCTGCGGCAACTCCGTCGCGGTCCTCGGCGAGGCGTTCTCGGGCTGCAAGGGCGGCTCGTCCGTGCACAACGGCGGCAGGCCGCCGCACGGCTACCAGGGCGGCCACGGGTGGGGCCGCTCGACGGGCAACGACACCGACGGACGCTTCGGCGTGGGCAGCGGCAACCAGGTCATCGCCCCGATCAGCCTGCCGATCACGGCCTGCGGCAACGCGGTCGGCAACGGGCAGGCCGGGTGCCAGGGCGGCGTGAGCGTCGAGCGCGGCGCCGGAGGGCCGGGCGCGGGCGGCAACCGCACGTCCGGCCGTGACTCGGTTCTCGGCGGCAACCAGGTGGTCGCGCCGATCACGGCGCCGATCAACGTCTGCGGCAACTCCGTCGCGCTGATCGGCGAGGCCTTCTCCGGGTGCCGGGGCGGCGCGTCCGTGCGCGACGGCGGCCGGGGCGCGGGCGGCAACCGCACGTCCGGCCGTGACTCGGTGCTCGGCGGCAACCAGGTGGTCGCGCCGATCACCGCCCCGATCAACGCCTGCGGCAACGCGGTGGCCGCGCTCGGCCTGGCCGAGGCCCACTGCAAGGGCGGGGCCAGTGTCTCGCAGAACGGCGGCGTCGGCGCGGGCGGCAACCGCACGTCCGGCGAGCACAGCGTGCTCGGCGGCAACCAGGTGGTCGCGCCGATCACCGCGCCGATCAACGTCTGCGGCAACGCGGTGGCCGTCCTGGGCGACGCCGCCGCCGGGTGCCTCGGCGGCGCCCACGTCGGCAGGCCGGGTCACGACGGTCACGACGGCTACACACAGTGGATGCGTGAGAGCGGCAAGCTCGCGGCGTCCAAGACCAGTGGGCTGCTGCCCGCCGTCCCGGGGCTGCCGGGCAACGTCGCCCAGCAGAAGGGCGGCTCGGGCCTGCCGGCCCTGCCCGTCGTCGGCGACGTCCAGGACTCCTTCGGCCTGCCCGAACTGCCAGGGCTCCCCGGCCTGCCCGGCCTGCCCGGCCAGCCCGGCCAGCCCGCCGCTCCTGCCAAGCCTGCCAAGCACGGCAAGGCTCCGGTCACCAATGTCGCGGGCGTCAACGGCCCGGCGTCGGCCCTCGCCCCGGCGACCTCGCTGGTCAAGTCCACCCCCGTGGGCGGCGCGGTGACGTCCGCCGCCGGTGGGCTGCCCGTCGGCGACCTGGGCCTGATGAGCGCCGCTCAGCCCGCGGGCGTGACCGGCATGAACTCGAGCTCCCTGTTCGCGCTGGTGATCGGCGGCATGCTCGCCGCCTCCGCGACGCTGTTCGCGACCACCCGCCGGTTCCGGCTCGGCCGGAAGTAGCCAGGACTGCGGGCGCTCACAGCCTGTGAGCCGCCTGCGCCAGACGCTTTGCCCGTTCCGGGGGCGCGGCCCGGGGCGGGCAAAGCCATGCCAGGGGTCACAGCGTGCTGCGCACCCGTATGATCTTGCGGCGCAGCCGTACGTACCGGCTACCGTCGGGGTGCAGCCGCACGCGTGAAAGCTCCCACTGGCCGTACTCTGCGTGTTCGGTCAGCAGCTGACGTGCTGCTTCACGCGTCGTGTCGCGCGGTATGAAGATATCCATGTAGGAGTAGTCGTGCACAACGATTAGTCTCCAGGGTGAGTCAGGGCGCCATGCCGCTCGTTGGGGCTTATTCTGCGTGCTTGTGGGTGGACCCGAAAGGCAGTGGGTAGCCCCGGGGGAAGGAAATTTGCGCGAGTCGGGTTACCTTTCAGATCGGTGCCGGCTCCCGGCAGGGGGAATAGCAAGCGAACAGCGAGGTAGGAAGCAGCGTGCCAGCCAAGAACGGCAGCGCCGGCGGAACACGCCTGGTCATCGTCGAGTCGCCCGCCAAGGCGAAGACGATCGCCGGGTACCTCGGCCGCGGCTACATCGTCGAATCGAGCATCGGCCACATCCGTGACCTGCCGGAGAAGGCCGACGACATCCCCGAGAAGTTCAAGGGGGAGGCGTGGGCACGCCTCGGGGTGAACGTCGAGCACGAGTTCGAGCCGCTGTACGTCGTCAACCCCGACAAGAGGTCGCAGGTCAGCAAGCTGAAGCAGCTGCTCAAGGACGCCGACGAACTCTACCTGGCCACTGACGAGGACCGCGAGGGCGAGGCCATCGCGTGGCACCTGCGCGAGGTGCTCAAGCCGAAGGTGCCCGTCCACCGGATGGTGTTCCACGAGATCACTCCGCAGGCCATCCGCGACGCCGTGTCCAACCCGCGTGACCTGAATCTGCGTCTGGTCGACGCCCAGGAGACCCGGCGCATCCTCGACCGGCTCTACGGCTACGAGGTCAGCCCGGTCCTGTGGAAGAAGGTCAAGCCGCGGCTGTCGGCGGGGCGCGTGCAGTCGGTGGCGACCAGGCTGGTCGTGGAGCGCGAGCGGGAGCGCCTGGCGTTCACGACCGCCCATTACTGGGACCTTCAGGCGCTCTTCGACACCAACAAGCCCGAGGAGCGCCCGAGTGACTTCACCGCGACGCTGACCTCGGTCGCCGGCAAGCGGGTCGCGCAGGGCCGCGACTTCGCCAGCACCGGCCGGCTCAAGACGAGCGACGTGCTCCACCTGTCGGAGGCCGCCGCAGGCGAGCTGGCGGGCAGGCTGGAGGGCGCGTCGTTCGCGGTCAAGTCCGTCGAGCGTAAGCCGTACACCCGCAAGCCGTACGCGCCGTTCCGGACGACCACCTTGCAGCAGGAGGCCAGCCGCAAGCTCGGCTTCTCCGCGAAGTACACGATGCAGGTGGCGCAGCGCCTCTACGAGAACGGTTTCATCACCTACATGCGTACCGACAGCATCACGCTGTCGGAGACCGCGGTGGCCGCCGCCCGCTCGCAGGCGATCAAGCTGTACGGCTCCGCGTACGTGCCCGACAAGCCGCGCGTCTACAGCAGCAAGGTCAAGAGCGCTCAGGAGGCGCACGAGGCGATCCGGCCGTCCGGGGAGGAGTTCCGCACTCCTGGCGAGACCGGGCTGTCCGGCGACATGTTCCGGCTGTACGAGCTGATCTGGCAGCGCACGGTCTCGTCCCAGATGAAGGACGCGGTCGGCGAGTCGATCTCGGTGAAGGTGGCGGGCAGGTCGTCCGCCGGCGAGGACGTCGAGTTCAGCGCCTCCGGCCGGACGATCACGTTCTACGGGTTCCTCAAGGCGTACGTCGAGGGGGCCGACGACCCGTCCACCGACCGCGACGACTCCGAGAAGCGGCTGCCGAGCCTGGCCGAGGGCGACGCGCTGGCCCTGTCGCGGCTGGACGTGGCCGCGCACTCGACCAAGCCGCCCGCCCGTTACACCGAGGCGTCGCTGGTCAAGGAGCTGGAGGACCGCGAGATCGGGCGTCCTTCGACGTACGCGTCGATCATCGGCACGATCCTCGACCGCGGGTACGTCTTCAAGAAGGGCACGGCGCTGGTGCCGTCGTTCCTGGCGTTCGCCGTGGTGAACCTGCTGGAGCAGCATTTCGGCAACCTGGTCGACTACGACTTCACGGCCGAGATGGAGAAGGTCCTCGACGACATCGCCAACGACCGGGCCGAGCGGGTTCCCGAGCTGCAGCGTTTCTACTACGGCGGCGACGGCGACGAGGGCCTGAAGGAGATGGTCACCGACCTCGGCGACATCGACGCCAAGGAGATCAGCTCGTTCCCGATCAAGGGCACGGACATCGTCATCCGGGTCGGGCGGTACGGCCCGTACCTCGACAGGGATGGCGCGCGGGTGAACGTCCCGGAGGACATGACGCCCGACGAGCTGACCGCCGACAAGGCCGAGGAGCTGTTCGCGCGCCCGACGGGCGATCGCGAGCTGGGGCGCGACCCGGAGACCGGGCACGTGATCGTGGCGAAGGACGGGCGGTTCGGGCCGTACGTCACCGAGATCCTGCCCACGCCGGAGGAGGAGACCCCGAAGAAGCGGACCCGCAAGGCCGACGCCCCCAAGCCGCGGACGAGCTCGCTGTTCAAGTCGATGTCGCTCGACACCGTGACGCTGGACGACGCGCTCAGGCTGCTGTCGATCCCGCGGGTGGTCGGTGACCTCGAGGGCGAGCAGGTCGTGGCGCACAACGGGAAGTTCGGGCCGTACCTGAAGAAGGGCACCGACTCGCGGTCGCTGACCTCGGAGGAGGACCTGTTCACCGTCTCCATCGAGCAGGCCAAGGAGCTGTTCGCGCAGCCCAAGCCGCGTGGCAGGGGCCGGGCCGCGGCCGCCGCGCCGCTGCGTGAGCTGGGCGAGGACCCCAACTCCAAGAAGCCTGTCGTGGTGAAGGAGGGGCGTTTCGGCCCTTATGTCACCGATGGGGAGACGAACGCGTCGCTGCGCAAGGGCGACACCGTCGAGGACATCACGATCGAGCGGGCGGCCGAGCTGCTGGCCGAGCGTCGCGAACGGGCTCCCGCGCCGAAGAAGACGACCACCAGGAAGGCTCCTGCGAAGAAGACGCCTGCGAAGAAGGCGTCGGCCAAGTCGTAAGTAGCATGGTCCACGTGGTCTGGGTCTTCGTGGTCTCGGTCGTCGTCCTGGTCTTCGCGGTACACCTGTACCTGTGGCAGCGGCTGGTGCGGTCCACCACCCGGCCAGGGCGCCTGCGCACGGCGCTGACCTGGGGGCTCGTCGGCCTGGTCCTGCTCGTCGTCGCGACGTTCGCAGGGCAGCGCCTGGAGATGGGGCGGTGGCTGGCCTGGCCGGGGTACCTCTGGGTGGCGATCATGTTCTACCTGGTGGTGTTCCTGCTGGTGCTGGAGGTGCCGAGGGCGGTCGCGTGGCTGGTGCTGCGCAGAGCGGCGCGCCCGAAGGCCGTCGTGGAGTCGCAGGCCGTGGCGGTTGCGGCGGGTGGGCCGCCCGCCCCGGTCGCCGAGGCTCCGGTCGAGCCGGTCCCGCCGTCCATGGTGAGCCGGCGGCTGTTCCTCGGGCGCGCCACCGCCGCCGTCGCGGGTGTGGGCGCGCTGTCCACGGTCGGGTACGGCGTGCGCACGGCGCTGGGCGACCCCGTGATCGAGCCGGTGCGGATCACGCTGCCCAAGCTGGACTCCCGGCTCAGCGGGCTGCGGTTGGCCGTGGTCAGCGACATCCATCTGGGGCCGATCACCGGTATCGGGCACACCGAGCGGATCGTCCGGATGATCAACCAGCTGCGTCCGGACGTGGTGACGATCGTCGGCGACCTCGTCGACGGGAGCGTCGCCGAGCTCGGCGCGCTGGCCAGGCCGCTGCGGAGCCTGGAGTCGCGGTACGGCGCGTACTTCGTGACGGGGAACCACGAGTACTACACGGCGAACGGGCCGGGGGAGTGGGTGGAGGAGCTCGACCGGCTCGGGGTGCGGTCACTGCGGAACGAGCGGGTGGAGATCCGTCACCAGGGCGCGGTGCTCGACCTGGCGGGTGTGAACGACCTCGGCGGGGCCGCCATGAACGAGCCACCGGACTTCGAGAAGGCGCTCGGCGGGCGCGACACCTCGCGCTCCACGGTCCTGCTGGCCCACCAGCCGGTGCAGGTCGAGCAGGCCGCGCGCTACGGCGTGGACCTCCAGCTGTCAGGCCACACGCACGGCGGGCAGATCGCGCCGTTCAACCTGATCGTGCCGTTGCAGCAGCCCGTGGTGTCGGGGCTGGCCACCGTCGACGGGGTGCAGGTGTACGTCACGCGAGGGGCCGGGTTCTGGGGGCCGCCGGTGCGGGTGGGCGCGCCTCCCGAGATCACGCTGGTGGAGCTGCGTTCCTGACGTTCCGTGCGCTGATGTTTCCTCTCTGTAGTATCCTTTGGGATACCTGGAGGTGTCATGGTCTCTCTACCCGACGTTCGGTGGGCCGAGCGGGGCGGGCTGCTGCTGAAGCAGGCACGGCATGCGGCGAGCATGAAGCAGTCGGTGCTGGCCAGCGTCAGTGGCACGTCACGTACCACGCTGTCGGCGTACGAACACGGCAGGAAGTCGCCCACGCTCGAGACGGCCGGGCGCATCCTCGACGCGGCCGGGTTCCGCCTGGTGCTGGAGCCGAAGGTGGAGTTCGCCCGGGTCGGCGCGGTCTTCGTCCCCAACCGATTGCCCCGGCTGGGCGCCGACAAGGCCCTGTCCACGGTGCGCTTCCGTGACAGGGTCTACGACCTGGCCGACCGGGGCGCCCGGCGCGACGCCTACGCCGCCCTGCTCCGGGAGGGCACGCCACAGGAGATCCTCGATCACGTCGACGGCGTGCTGCTGGTCGAGCTCTGGCCCGAGCTGGCGCTGCCTCCCGCCGTCCGGGCGGCCTGGCGGCCGCTGGTGCAGGAGGCCGGGCCGTGCTGAAGGCGGGAGGAAAGTGTTTTCGGGGGCCCATTCGTCGCATGGGCCCTACGCACGGGCGTGCCGACGTAATACCCTCAGCGACGAGCAGGCCGGTGGTTCAGGCTTCGCTTGTCTTCCCACTCCCAGCGAGCACCTGGATACGCTGACATCATGACCGTCCTAGGCCGACGCCGTTCGACTCACGTGCTGGCAAACGCACCGTTCCGCCGGCTCTGGACGGCCATGTCGGTGTGCAGCATGGGCGACTGGCTCAACATCCTCGCGCTGACCGCCCTCGCGGGGAACCTGAACGCGGGCGACTACCGTACGCAGTCGCTGGCGATCGGCGGTGTGTTCATCGCCAAGATGCTGCCCGCGGTGCTGCTCGGGCCGCTCGCGGGCGCGTTCGCCGACCGGTTCGACCGGCGGCTGACCATGTTCTGCTCCGACCTCGCCAGGTTCGCCGTGGTGCTGTCGATCCCGCTGGTCGGCAGCTACCAGTGGGTGATCGTGGCGACCGTCCTGGTCGAGTGCGTGAACCTGTTCTGGGTTCCGGCCAAGGAGGCCACGGTGCCGAACCTGGTGCCGAAGGAGCAGCTCGAAGCGGCCAACCGGCTCAACCTGCTGGTCACGTACGGCAGCGCGCCGGTCGCGGCCATGTTGTTCGCGGCGCTGTCCGTGATGGCCGACCTGGTCAAGCGGCTCGTGCCGCCGCTGTCCGGCATGGACGCCACGGCGCTGCCGCTGTTCGTCAACGCGTGCGCGTACCTCGCGTCGGCGATCCTCATCTTCACGCTCCGCGGCATCCCCAAGCGCGACGGCGCGATCTCCACGCCGTCCGTGCTCAAGCAGATCGTCGACGGCTGGCGGTTCGTGGGCGGCAACCGCCTGGTGCGCGGCCTGATCATCGGCATGCTCGGCGCGTTCGCCGCGGGCGGTGCCGTGGTGGGTGTCGCGAAGATCTACGTGGAAGCGCTCGGCGGCGGCGACGCGGCCTACGGCGTCGTGTTCGGCGCGGTCTTCGTCGGCATGGCGCTGGGCATGTTCTTCGGGCTCAGGCTGCTGAGCGGGCTGTCACGGCGGCGGCTGTTCGGGCTGGCGCTCATCGTGGCCGGGATGGTGCTGGCCGCGATCGCGCTGGTACACAACCTGGTGATCGTGGTCATGCTGACCGTGCTGCTCGGCGCGTGCGCGGGCATCGCGTGGATCATCGGCTACACGCTGATCGGGCTGGAGGTCGAAGACTCCCTGCGGGGCCGCACCTTCTCGTTCCTGCAGTCCACCGCCCGGGTGACCCTGCTGCTCGTGGTCGCCGTCGCCAACCCGCTCGCCGCGCTGTTCGGTGCGCACGTGCTCGGGCTGGGCGACATCACCTACCAGTTCGACGGCTCCAACCTGGTGCTGCTCATCGGCGGCGCGCTCGCGACGGTCGTCGGCGTCCTGGCGCTGCGCCACATGGACGACAGGAAGGGCGTCCCGCTCTCCGCCGACCTGATCGCGGCGGTGCGCGGCGAGCAGTACGAGCCCGAAGGTGGCGAGCAGGTGCCGGGGCTGTTCGTCGCGTTCGAGGGCGGCGAGGGGTCGGGCAAGACCACCCAGTCGCGGCTGCTCGCCATCTGGCTGCGCGACCAGGGGTACGACGTCGTCCAGACCCGCGAGCCCGGCTCGACCAAGGTCGGCATGAGGCTGCGCGCGATCCTCCTCGACGCCGCCGAGCGCGGCCTGTCGCCCCGCTCCGAGGCGCTGCTGTACGCCGCCGACCGCGCCGAGCACGTGGAGAAGGTCATCCGCCCGGCGCTGTACCGGGGCGCGATCGTGGTCTCCGATCGTTACGTCGACTCGTCCCTGGCCTACCAGGGGGCGGGGCGGTCGCTCGACCCCACCGACGTCTCCAAGATGAACGCCTGGGCCACCGGCGGGCTGGTGCCGCACCTCACCGTGCTCATCGACACGCCGCCGCAGGTGGGGCTGACCCGGCTGGGCGGCGCCGCCGACCGGATCGAGGCCGAGCCGCTGGAGTTCCACGAGCGGGTGCGCAAGGAGTTCCGCAAGCTGGCCGCCGCCGCCCCCGACCGCTACCTGGTGGCCGACGGCATGCTGCCGTCCGAGGAGATCACCCGGCTCATCCAGGATCGGGTGCGCGAGATCCTCCCTGACCCGGTGCCGCGCGAGTCCGAAGACATCACGGGCACGATGCCCGCCATCCGCGACTAGCCTTGGTCCGTGACCGTCTTCGATGAGCTCGTCGGGCAGCACCAGGCGATAGCCGTGCTGTCGCGCGCGGCGAGGGCCGCCGGCGAGGTCGTCGACGGCGGGCGCGGCGCGGGCATGACGCACGCCTGGCTGTTCACCGGTCCGCCCGGCTCCGGCAGGGCCGAGGCGGCGCGGGCCTTCGCGGCCGCGCTGCTCTGCCCCGACGGCGGCTGCGGCCACTGCGACCAGTGCCACCAGGTGCTGATCGGCTCTCACCCCGACCTCGAGTCGGTGCGCCCCGACGGCCTGTCCTACAGCGTCAAGCAGACCCGTGAGCTCATCCTCAGGGCCGCCGGCGCGCCGACTCAGGGCCGCTGGCGGGTGATCCTGTTCGAGGACGCCGACCGCGCCACGGAGTCGGCGGCGAACGCGCTGCTCAAGGCGATCGAGGAGCCGCCGCCGCGCACGGTGTGGCTGCTGTGCGCGCCCGCCCCCGACGATCTGATGATCACCATCCGGTCCCGCTGCCGGGTGATCACCCTGGCGACGCCCGCCACCGAGGCGGTCGCGCACGTCCTGGCCACCAGGCACAGCGTCCCCTGGGAGACCGCCAGGTTCGCCGCGCGGGCCGCCCAGGGGCACGTGAGCCGCGCCCGGGCGCTGGCCCTCGACGAGGGCGTACGGCAGCGCCGCGAGGCCGTCCTGGCCATTCCACGCGCGCTGACCGGGGTCGGGGAGTGCGTCTCCGCGGCCGAGCGGCTCGTCAAGACCGCCGAGGAGGAGGCGGCCGCCGCCACGGCGACGCTCAACGAGGCCGAGACCAGCGAGCTGCGCAAGGTCTACGGCGAGGGGTCCACGGGCAAGGGCCTGAACCGGGGGCTGGTCCGCGGTGGCGCCGGGGCGTTGAAGGAGCTCGAAGACCGTCAGAAGTCCCGCGCGACCCGGATCAAACGCGACTCGCTCGACGCGGCGCTGCTGGAACTGGTGTCGTTCTACCGTGACGTGCTGGCCATGCAGTTCGGCGCCGGAGTGGAGCTGGCCAACGACGACCTGCGGTTCGACCTTGACCAGCTGGCGAAGGCGTCCACCTCGGAGGAGACGGTGCGGCGGATCGACGCCATCATGCGGTGCCGCGAACGCCTCGACGCCAACGTCAACCCGCAGATCGCCGTCGAAGCCCTGATGCTCTCGCTGCGCAGCCCCATGTAGTCGTCTTCGCGCCCCGGCGGGCTCGCCGGCTCGCTGCGTGCCCACCGGGCTGCCCTTCGCGTGGTCACCGGCTCCGCGTGTCTCCTGGGCCGGGTTCGGGGCGCGTCGGCGGGTCTGTGGTGAGCCGGAAAATAGCCGGGTGACGGAGGCAGCAGACGAGGCTCCAAGGCGTCTCTGTGGTGTGGAAGTCGAACAGCTCTCCCATGGAGAGGTCCTGATACGCGAGCGCGTCGACGTCGCGTCGATCTTCGCGGAGCATCACGTGGGGCTGGTGCGCCTGGCCTTGGTGATGGTCGGCGACCAGGCGACCGCGGAGGACGTCGTACAGGAGGCGTTCGCCCGCACGCACGCAGGCCGGGGGAGGCTCCGCGATCCCGACAGGGCGCTGGCCTACGTGCGCTCCGCGGTGTTCAACGGGTGCCGGTCGGTGATGCGGAGGCGGGCGCTGGCCTTCCGCCGCGTCGTGCCGTACGAGCCGCCTGTCTGGTCTGCGGAGAGCGCAGTGCTGATGAGCGAGGAGCGCCGCCAGGTGCTGCTCGCCCTGCGCGAGCTGCCGCGCAGGCAGCGCGAGGCGCTGACGTTGCGCTACTACCTCGACCTCTCCGACCAGGAGATCGCCGAGACCATGGGGATCGGCGCGAGCACCGCCAGGTCCACGATCGCGCGAGGGCTCGCCGCCCTCGGCCGAGTACTTGGGGAGGGTTCATGAACAGCCCATTGGAAGACCGCCTGCGCGAGGCGCTCACCGAGGCGGGCGCGACGGTCGACGCCAGCACGCTGAGGCCACTCCAGGCTTCGGGGCGGCGGCGGAGCCGCGTCGATCTGCGGATGGTGGCGGTGGCCGGGGTGGTTCTGGCGGGGGTGGCGGCCGCCGTACTTGTCGCGCCTGGTGACCAGCAGCGTGTCACGACGGCGAATCCGCCTGCCAAGCAGGAGGGGCCGATCGACGTCACCCTCTTCATGTGCGAGAGATCGAGCATGCAGAGCCCTGACTGCGAGGGGCATGCCGCCACCCCTACACAGATGATGACGATGCACAAGACCCTGAAGGCCATGCCCGACGTGGAGAGAGTGGCCTTTGAAGATCAGGCTGCCGCCTACGAGCGCTTCCGCCGGGAGGTCGCCGGAAACGAGGCGCTGCTGGATATGGTCAAGATAACCGACATGCTCGCGTCGTTCCAGCTGGTCCTGAAGCCCGGAGCCGACGTGGACGCCGTGCTCCGGAAGGCGAAGTCCGTGACGAGGGTGGCCTTCGCCAGATATCCGAAACTGCGGGACGAGCTTTTGCCGGATGGCGACGGGGCCAAGGCGGATGTCACCGCTCTCCTCTGTGGTGACAACTCGGTGGAGACGGCGTGCGGAGCCGTTGTCTCGTCGTCGCCGACGAAAAAGGTTCCCAAGATCCTCAAAACAGAGGGCAAGGGCATCACGCCTGCCCAGCAGAAGGCCGTCGCGGCGGCGATCGACACGATGCCGGGCGTCCAGTCAGCGCACTTCGAAGATCAGCAAGAGGCGTACGAGAACTTCAAGCGCGCCTACGCGAGCAGCAAGAACATCTTGCGGGTGGTCAAGGTATCCGACATGCCCACCTCGTTCAGGCTGTTGATGAGCCCTGGCGCCGACTGGTCCGCGGTGATCGACCAGCTGCGCCGTTTGCCCGGCGTCGCTCGCGTCATCAACAACAGGTGCAAGGAGCAGCAGGCGAAGATCCTTTGGGGTTACGGCATCTCCGTCCCCGAGAAGAAGCTGTGCGGTGCGATAACGCCGTAGAGCCCTCACGTTTCGCGCGCCGACCGACGTACTGTGGCAAGCGCAAGGCCGTAAGAACCCCCGACGCGGTCAGGAGGCGAGCTCGAGCCCATGGGAATGATCATGGCCGTGAGCTTCACGCGCTACGGACGGCTCTACTACCTCGATCCCGGCGGGCACAGCCCGAAGGTCGGCGACAAGGTCCTCGTCCCCACGGACGCCGGCCCCGAGGTGGCGGAGTGCGTGTGGGCGCCGCAGTACACGAGCGAAGAGATCGACGGGCTGCCCGTATGCCAGGGGATCGCGGGTGAGGAGCACCTCACCCGCGACGAGGCCAACAAGCGCCGCAGGGCCGAGGCCCGGAGCGTGTCCAAGCGCCTGATCAAACGGCACACCCTGCCGATGAAGGTGGTGGGCGTCGACTTCCTGGACCAGGACAACGTCTACACGGTTTACTTCTCGGCCCCGCACCGGGTGGACTTCCGCGCACTGGTCCGCGATCTGGCCCGCAACCTCCGGGCCCGGGTGGAGCTCCGCCAGATCGGCCCACGCGACGAGGCCCGCCTACAGGGCGGCATCGGCCCCTGCGGCCGAGACCTGTGCTGCGCCACCTTCCTGAAGGACTTCGAACCGGTCTCCGTCCGCATGGCCAAGGATCAGGACCTCCCGGTCAACCCGCTCCGCATCGCGGGGGCCTGCGGTCGGCTGATGTGCTGCCTGAAGTACGAACACCCGCTGTACATGGAGTTCCGTGCGGCGGCCCCGAGGGCCGGGGCGAGGGTCGAGACCCCTCAGGGGGCGGGAACGGTGGTGGGGCACAACGTCCCGGCCGACTCGGTCACGGTTCGCCTGGACGATGGAGGGCGGCGCTGCGCGTGCCCGTCGGCCTCCGTCTGCTCGCCACGGCAGCAGCACGAGAAGATGTACGGCACAGAAGACACCGCCCGACCCGAAGTCGAGGAGTAGTCAAGACCTGTGTCGCTCACCAGGCGGTCGTGAGCTGTGCGGGATTTCGTTGCTCAAGCCGTGCAGGAGTCGGTGACGACGGCACCCATCGTGTTCGCCGTTGGGGCCGGCCATGTAGCCGTCAACTGAGACCTGGACCTGGAGCTTGAGCTTGAGCTTGCGCATGGGTGCTTCCTTTCCGTGCCGTTGTCTCGTGGCTCCACAGTGTCGGAAAGGTCTTACGGTCTCCTTTCGCCGGGCCTAAGGTCAATGTTGACGTGCCGGGTCACCGCGGCGATGAGGGTCGCGCTGCTGTCGAGTGCGGCGCGCAGGCCGACAGCGGGCGGGCTGCCCGCCCGCTGGTGGAGGACGACGCCGAGGACGAGTCGCCCCTGGGTGCGCGCCGCCCACATGAGGTTGCCGCCGGCCGCGGTGCTCGACCCCGTCTTGAGGCCGATCACGCCCTGCTTGCCCAGCAGGGTGTTGGTGTTGGTGATCGTGCGGGAGATGCCGGGAACGGTGAGTTCCCTGGTGGCGACGATGTCCCGCAGGACCTGGCTCTTCATGGCCGCGCGCGTCAGCGCGAGCTGGTCGGCGGCCGTGCTCGTGGTGGAGTCCTCGTACCCGCTGGCACCGGTGTAGGTGGTGTCGTCCATACCGAGTTGGTCGGCGGCCCTGTTCATCTTGGCGGCGAAGGCCTGCTGGGTGCCGGCGTCCCAGCGGGCCAGCATCCTGGCGATGTTGTTGCCCGACGGGATCAGCATGAGCTGCAGCATCTGCCGCTCGGTGAATCGCTGACCCTCGCTGACCTGCACGGTCGACTCGTCGCTCGACGAGCTCTCCGCGGCGGCGGTGGCGTCGATCGTGATGACCGGGCCGTCCTGGCCCGCCTTCAGCGGGTGCCGCTCGAGGATCACGTAGGCGGTCATGACCTTGGTCAGGCTGGCGATCGGCACCGGTGTCCGCTCGCCCTTGACCTGGGTGCCCGCCCCGTCGACCGCTACGGCTGCCTGGCCCTCCGCGGGCCAGCCGGAGGAGTCTCTGGTCACGACCCACCCGAGGGAGGCGATCAGGACGGCGACGATCAGGAAACGTGTCATACGCACACCATCGGAGCGGGAGATGTCCGCTCAGCGGTGGCCGTGTATCAGCGACCGCTCAACCAGGTATCAGGTCGAGCAGGGCGACTGCGCCGCCGTCCGGCGCGTCGGCGAGCTCCAACCGGGCGACCGCGCCGCCGTCCGGCGCGTTGGCGAGCTCCAGCCGGGCGCCGATCACTCGCGCCTGCCCCAGGGCGATCGTCAGCCCGAGCCCCTGCCCCTGCCCGCGGAAGCGCTGCGGCCCCTCAGCCAGCAGATCGGCGGGAAAACCCGGCCCGTGATCGCGTACGGCTATCGCCCCGTCACCGATCAGCACCTCCACCGGCTCCTTGCCGTGCCGGTGGGCGTTGGTCACCAGGTTGGTCAGGATGCGGTCCAGCCGCCGGGGATCGGTGACCGCCGTCGGCTCTCCGATCACCTCAAGCCGCACGGGCAGCCCGGTACGCCGGACTGACTCGGCGACCATGGGACCGAGCGGCACCGTGGACAGCTGGGGCTGCTCGGCTCCCGCGTCCAGGCGGGAGATCTCCAGCAGGTCCTCGATGAGGTGGCGCAGGACGCGGACCCTGTCGCGGACGTAGTCGGTGGCCTGCCCCTCCGGCAGCAGCTCGGCCGAGGTGACCAGGCCCATGAGCGGGGTGCGCAGCTCGTGCGCGACGTCGGCGGTGAACCGCTGCTCGCTGTGGAGCCGCTGTTGCAGGGCGGCGGCCATGGAGTCGACGGCGGTGGAGATCTCGGCGATCTCGTCCCTGCCGTTGCTCGGTCCGATCCTGGCGTCGAGGTCGCCGTCGGCGATACGGCGTGCCGTACCGGCCACCAGGCGGAGCCTGCGGCTGAGCCGCGCGACCACCAGCGCCGTGGCGGGCACCACGACGGCGAGGGCGACCAGCCCCGCCTTGGCCATGCTCCGGTCGAACGCCTCCAGGTTGCGCTGGTCGCCGCCCATGTCGATCCAGACGGCCCTGACGTGGTCGCCCTCGCGCTTGGCGGCCCACATCACCGGGCCGTGCCGTCCTGAGTCGTCGTACCAGGTCACCCGCTGTCCTGGCGCTACGTCGCGCAGGGGAGCCGGGGGATCGTCCACCGGCGTGCCGGTGTCGACTGCTTCCAGGGCCCGCTCCCGGGCGATGCCGTAGGCGCGGTCGAAGGTGGACTTGTGCACCAGCAGCCCGACCGCGATGGCGACCGTACACGCGGCGGCGACGACGAGGGCGCCGATCTTCCAGATCATCGGCGCAGCTTGTAGCCGAAGCCGCGCACCGTCTCGATGCGGTCGGCGCCGACCTTGGCCCGCAGCCGCTGCACGCACAGGTCGACGACGCGGCTGTCGCCGTCCCACGCGTAGTCCCAGACGTTGGCCAGCAGGGTCTGCCTGTCCAGCACGACGCCGGGGTTGGCGGCGAACTCCAGCAGGAGCTTCAGCTCGGTGGGTGACAGCGCCAGGCGGGAGCCGCCCCTGTGCACCTCCATGCCCTCGGGGTCGATGACCAGGTCGCCGAAGACGAGCTGGGCGCTCCCCTGGCGCTGCCCGCCCCTGCGCAGCAGCGACCGGATCCTGGCCACCAGCACCGCGGTGTCGACCGGCTTGACCACGTAGTCGTCCGCGCCCGCCTCCAGCCCCGACACCACGTCCAGGCTGTCGCCGCGCGCCGACATCATCAGGATCGGCACCTGGCTGACCTCCCTGACCCTGCGGGTCAGCCCGATGCCGTCCAGTGCGGGCAGCATCACGTCGAGCAGCAGCACGTCGTGGCCGCCCGACCGGAAGAGCTCGAGCCCGGCCAGGCCGTCGCCCGCCGTGGACACCTGGTAGCCGTAGCGCTCGAGCGCCAGGCCCACGGTGTTCCTGATCACCTCGTCGTCCTCGACGAGCAGCAGGTGGGTCATCGCAGCGCGTCCACAGGTTCCATGCGGGCCGCGCGCATCGAGGGATAGAGCCCCGCCAGCAGTCCGACCAGCGCGCCCATCACCGGGGCCGCGACGGCCAGTCGTACGTCGAGGACGGGTGTCCACTGCTTGGCCGCCGAGATGGCGACGATGGCCGCCACGCCGATGGCGGCGCCCACCACGCCCCCGGTCAGGCCGGTCAGCGTGGACTCCAGCAGGAACTGCGCGGCGATGTGCCGGCGCGCGGCGCCCAGCGAGCGTCGCAGCCCGATCTCCGTGGTTCGTTCCATAATGGTCACCAATGTCACGTTAGCGATGCCGACGGCGCCCACGACCAGGGAGACCAGCCCGAGGACCAGGAACAGCCCGTTGACATCGTTCCGCACCGCGTCGCGCGCCCTGGTCGGGCTGGGCGGGTTGACCACCTGCAGGACCCCCTCGCCGCCCGGCTTGAGCGCGGTCGCCACCTGCCCGGCGATCAGGTCGGCGGCGCCGAGACTCGTGGTGACCAGCACCCTGGTCACGCCGCCGAGCCCCAGCAGCCTACCCGCCGCCGGCGGGACCAGGACCGAACCGCTGAGGCCCCTGTCCCGCTGGAAGCCGCCCAGGATGCCGATGACGGTGAAGGCCCGCCCGTCGATGAACACCGCCGGCGCGCGCTCCAGCCGGGAGACGCCGAGCAGCCTGGCCGCCTGCTCGCCCAGCACGACCACCCTGTCGCCACGCCTCATGTGCCCCTGGTCGAAGTAGCGGCCCTGGAGCATGCGCCCCCTCACGGTGGCGGGCAACCCGGAGGTGGTGGCGACCACGCTCAGCGTCTGGCTGCCCGCCCGGGTGGGATCGAGGAGGTTGTTGGAGCGGACGACCAGGTTGGCGCTCTGCCCGCCCTCGGCCAGCGCGGCGGCGGCCGTCACGCCACGCAACCTGGTCACCTGGTCGACGGCCGCCCAGCCCACCTCGCCGGTGGGCACCTCGACGGTGATCGCGGTGGCGGTGAGCGCGTCGAACCGGCCGACGATCTGGTTGCCCGCCGTCGCCGCCGTGCCCAGCGTGATCACCAACGTCGCGATGCCCAGGACGGTCCCCAGCGCCGTCAGCGCCGCGCGCACCGGGCGGGCGAGCAGCCCGGCCAGCGCCTCGTTCAGCAGGTCGCTCGGGTGCACGGCTACTCCTCCACCAGGACGCCGTCGGTGATCCGAACCCTGCGCGCGGCCCGGTCGCTGACCTCGTTCTCGTGCGTGATGACCACGATGGTCATGCCCTGTTCGCGCAACTCGTCGAAGAGGTCGAGCACGGCTTCGGTGTTCCTGCTGTCGAGGTTGCCCGTCGGCTCGTCGCACAGCAGCAGACAGGGCGCGCCCATCAGCGCGCGGGCGATGGCGGCCCGCTGCCGTTCCCCGCCGGACAGGCGATCGGGCAGGTAACCGACCCGGTGGGACAGGCTCACCCGGTCCAGCGCGGCCAGCGCTCTGGCCCTGCGGTCCCTGCGCGGATGCCCGCCGTACACCTCTGCCAGCATCACGTTCTCCACGACGCTGCGCTGAGGAAGCAGGTGGAAGGACTGGAAGACGAAGCCGATACGGCTGCCGCGCACTCTGGTCCGCTCCCCCTCGCCGAGCGAGGTCGTCTCGACGCCGTCGAGCCGGTAACTGCCGGAGGTGGGCCGGTCGAGCAGGCCGAGCACGTTGAGCAGCGTCGACTTGCCCGATCCCGACGGCCCGACGACGGCCACGTAGTCGCAGGCGCCCACCACGAGCGAGACGTCCGACAGGGCGCGCACCGTGGCGAACTCCTTGGTCAGCGCCTCAAGGGCGATCACCGGCTCAGCCACGGTTGACCACCACCCGGTCGCCGGGCCGCAGGTCTCCGGTGACCTCGACGGCGCCGTCGGCGGTGAGCCCGGTACGCACCTCGACCTCCCTGGTCCTGTCGGTGGCCGTCTCCACCAGCACCCTGGCCCTCCCGTCCGCCGCAGTGATCACCGCGGCCACCGGGACGATCAGCACCTCCCGGTCGGTGGCGCCCACCGTGATCCGCGCTGTCACGGTGTCGCCGCTCTTGAGCCCCTTCGAGCCGCTCGGGGTGATCCGTACGGACTCGCCGGGTACGCGCACCACGCCGCTCACGCTCTTGCCCGACTGCGTCTCGATCGCCACCTCCATGCCCTTCTTGACCAGCTCCGCCTCCTTCGGATCCGCCGCACCGGTGATCATGAACGTCGAACTCGTCACCGTGGCGACGACCTCGTCGACCGGCCGGCCCGCCTTGGCCGTCGCCTTGCGGAGGTGGGCGGGCAGCTTGGGCAGGAAGACCACCTCGCCGGAGGGCACTGTCGTGCCGTAGGTGCGCTCGAACTCCGCCAGGATGGACGAGGCCGAGGCCAGGTCCCGCCGGGCGTCGGCCAGCCTGAGCTTGACCGGGGAGAGCTGCCTGGCCTGACGCAGCTCCTGCTCGGCCGCGACCACCGCCCCACGCGCGTCCCGGACGGTCTTGCGCAGCTCGTCCATCCGTTTCTCCCAGGCCCTGCGAGCCTCCTCGCCCACCCTGGACAGCGCGGAGCGCGCGGCCTCCAGTTCCGCGCGGGCGTTGGCCAGGCGCAGTTCGAGCAGCTGGGTATCCGGCGGCGAAGGTGCCGGCGTGGGCGTCGCCGCCGGTGGTGTTGTGGGAGTCGCTCTTGCCGCCGCCAGCTCCTGCTCAGCCGCCAGCACCTTCTCCTGCGCCGCCCGGACCGCCGCCTCCGCCGTCTCGCGCGCGGCGTCGGAGCTCTCGGCCGCCGCCCCGTCCAACGCCCTCTTCGCCGCCCGCAGGTCCTGCCGGGCGTTGTTCAGCTTGATCTTGAGCGGCAGCACGTCCCGCCCCTGGTCGAGCGCCTTCTGCTCGGTGAGCAGCGTCTCTCTCGCGGTCTGTACGGTGCGGCGTAGCGTGTCACGCTGCTGCCTGGCCGCGATCGTCGGCCGCTGGGCCTCGTACCCCTTTCTGGCGTAGAACCTGGTCACCGCCGCGATCGTGGCCCGGTCGAACACCCCGCTCGCCGGAGCCCGCAGCGCCTTCTGCAACTGCCTGACGTCGTCGCCCCTGGCGCCGGGAGTGAGCGTGCGGTGCATCGGCACGCGGCCGGTGAAGGCGAAGACGGGCCGGCCGTTGACCTCCATCAGCACGGCGCCCTCCGTCACCCTGCCCGGACGAGGGGCGCGGGTCACCCGCTGCAGGTCCTCGTCGCCGCCGACCACCCCGGCCAGCGTGATCGGCAGCGGCGAGCCGTACGCCACCGTGCCGGCGACCACGACGGTGCTGACCAGCTTGCGGCGCTCGACCGGAACGGTGATCAGCGACGGCCTGGGCGGGGTGCGCGCGGCTGCCTCGTCCGCCGGGGAGCGCAGCTGCGTGCCCACTCCCCAGCCCGCACCCGCGATGGCCAGCACCCCGCCCAGGACGATCAGTAGCTTTCTCATGGCGTGGGAGAGAACCCGAACTTCGTCCTGGCCTCGATGGTGAGCCGCGCGAACTTGGGGTTGTAGACGGCGTAGAAGTCCTTGCCGCACTCGAGGTCGTCCAGCGCCGCCTTGACCTCCTTCGCCAGGTACGGCCTGGCCTTGCCGGCCGAGACGTTCCCGCCGAGCTTGCGCAGCTGGTCCATCCAGATGCCCGGGCCGTTGCTGTTCACCCCGTTCGGGGCGGACGAGGACACCACCTGTCCCTTGGACCTCAGGCACTCGGCGAACGGCCCGGCCAGCTCCACCAGCTTCGGATCAGCGTCCATCTCCTTGTCGATGTCCTCGATCGCCTTGGCCGTCATGTCCGACAGCTGCCTGATCGACGTGAGCTCCAGCCCGAGGACCTGCTTGGCGGAGGAGAGGTAGCAGGCTTCGCCGGCGGCCTGGTAAGCCTTGCGCTGGGAGGCGGGCAGCGCCTTCTTGGTCTTCTCGTTCGGATCCTCGACCGGCTGCTTCTGCGCGGGGTAGACGACGGTGGAGAAGATCCCGAAGCCGTACTTCGAGCGCGTCTCCTTCAGCGCCGCGTACTCGCCACCCGCCACCCGCTTCTCGAGATCGCTCTGGGTGGACGGGCTGATGAAGGGGGTGTAGGAGAAGCCCTTCTGCTTCATGCAGTCCGCCGTGACGGACTCCCTGACCCTGCGCTTGTCCGCCGGTGGGGCGTCGGCGCTCTCCTTCGCTGCGGAACACCCGGACGCCAGGGCCAGCCCCAGCAGGCCACAGACGATCAGTCGATTAGGCATGCCGAGCACTCTGGGCGGCCCGGTTGTCGACACCGTAGCGGTCGTGTATCAGCGGGCACTCAGGGCTGTATCAGTTCAGGCGTCTCGCGGACGCGATGGGACGCCGGCAGACGTACGTGCGCGCGCGGGGGCTCGGGCCGTGGTGTGCTGGAAGGTTGATTGCAGGCTGGTCAGGGCGCGTAGGATCCCGGAGCGTGTGGGTTCGAGTGCTGGCCGTCATCGCCGGAATGATCCTTCTCGCCTGCGGGTGTGGTGCGGCGAAGAGACCGGCCGCCGACGGGCTCGCGTGGGCCGACTGCGACGACGGGTTCGAGTGCGCGAAGCTCCGGGTGCCGCTCGATCACGGCAAGCCCGACGGCGAGAAGATCGATATCGGGGTGATCCGGCTACCCGCCACCGGCGACCGAATAGGCTCGCTGGTGATCAACCCGGGCGGGCCGGGCAGTTCCGGCATCCAGTACGCCAGAGCTGCTCAGGTGACTCTGAGCCGAAAAATCCGGGAGCGCTTCGACATCGTGGGGTTCGACCCGCGTGGCGTCGGGGAGTCCGAGCCGGTCAGGTGTCTGAGCGACGACCGTCTCGACGCGTTCCTCGCACTGGACACGACCCCCGACTCCCCGCAGGAGCAGGCCGCGCTGGAGCAGGGCTCGCGCGAGTTCGCGGACGGCTGCCAGGCCAGGTCGGGACGTCTGCTCCCACACCTCGGAACCGCCGACGCCGCCCGCGACATGGACCTCCTGCGCCAGGCGTTGGGCGAGGAGAAGCTGACCTACCTCGGCAAGTCCTACGGCACCTTCCTGGGCGCCGTGTATGCCGACCTCTTCCCCGCCAAGGTTCGCGCGCTGGTGCTCGACGGCGCCCTGGACCCGTCCATCCCCCGCCTCAAACTCAACTCCGACCAGGCCATGGGCTTCGAGCGCGCCTTCCGCGCGTACGTCGAGGACTGCCTGGCTGAGGCCAGCTGCCCGTTCCGCAGCCACGACGTGGACGGCGCCCTGAACGAACTCGCCGACCTGCTACGCCGCACGGACGCGCAAGCCCTGCCGTCCAACGGACGTCAGGTCACCGAGGCCCTGGCCACGCTGGGCGCGCTGACCCCGCTCTACGACCGCGACTCCTGGCCCGAACTGACGAAGACACTCCGCCAGGCGCTGGCCGGCGACGGCACCTCGCTCCTCGCCAACGCGGACCGGCTCATCGGCAGACGCGACAACGGCACCTACTCCAACCAGACCGAGGCCAACATGGCCGTCAACTGCGTCGACAGCGCTTACCCGCGCGAAACCTCCGCCTACGCCACCGCGGCGGCCGAGGCGGCTGAACGATCGCCGAGATTCGGTCCGTACATCATGTGGAGCTCCCTCCCCTGCGCGACCTGGCCCGCCAAGCCGACGTTCAGCAACCATCCGCTCAAGGCCAGAGGATCGGCCCCCATCCTCGTCATAGGCACCAAACGCGACCCGGCGACCCCGTACGAGTGGGCGCAGTCCCTCGCGTCCCAGCTGGACTCGGGCGTCTTCCTCGGCTTCGACGGCGACGGCCACACGGCCTACTTCAACGGCTCGTCCTGTGTGGACGACGCTGTGGACACCTACCTCCTGACGGGTGTGGCACCTGCGGACGGGACGATCTGTCCGGGGATCAGCTAGTCAGCGGGAGCAAGAACCCCTCTGGCTCCTGTAGACTCATCACGCTGCACGGCACGCCGCCTTAGCTCAGTCGGCCAGAGCACTTCACTCGTAATGAAGGGGTCTGGGGTTCGAATCCCCAAGGCGGCTCCCAGGTCAAAGGCCCTTCCGGATGATCCGGGAGGGCCTTCTGCGTGGGCGTACAGCAACCGCCTCTACCGGGGATAGGTCAGACCAGTCTGGCGGGATCAGCTGGAGGCGCCCGATGCCGACGGGAAGACGAGGGAGGGCATTCATGCTGCCCAGGAAACCGGCTGGCATGGACCGATCGTGACACTCCCCGCCCGGCGCGTGGTCCGATGGGCCGCGAAGACTGTCGTGCCTCACAGGGACAATGTCCGGCATGGATCTACGACCGGAATTGCTTCCCCCACCGGTGCCCAGGGAATTCATGAAGCAACTGGGCGCTGAGATCGACCGGATCGCCCAACTCATAGAAGAAGGCAGAATGCCGGAGGCGCGCCAGGCCATAGCAGCGCTCAATGAGCAGACCGGCCACAGCTACAAGCCCCGACATTTCGCCGCGTACTGGGAGTCGGAAGATCTGGAGGACGTTGTCAAGAACGCCGCCCGCCCGGCCCCGGCGAAAGTACCGGACATCACCCCGGCAGAACTGGCAGAAATCGTTCGCCGGATCATGGAGGCCGACCCGGAGAGCGATTACTACTTGGCGCTGCTCGAAGCCAACGTGCCGCATCCAGAAGTCAGCGACCTGATCTTCTGGCCTCCGGATGAGCTGCGAGACGCCATCCCGGAGGAGATAGTCGAAGCCGCTCTTCGGTACCGCCCTATCCCCTTGTGAAACCGACCGGCGAAGACGGACGCGGCAGGCCAGGTCGTGCCAGTTAGCGCTGCGAGTCGACATCGGCGATGCCGCGCTGATCGGCGACTCCGACTTCGACGTGGAAGCCGCGGTTCGAGCCGGAGCCCGCAGTATCGCGTACGCCGTGGAACCGGTTAAGGCCGAGAGCCTGACGCGCGCCGGAGCCGATGCGGTGATCGGGAGCATGGTCGAGTTGGCGGCCAGTCTGTAGCCAGACGAGATGGGGCAGAAGGCCCGTGATTCATACCTTCCCTACGTCATCAAGCCGCCGCCCGATGGGCGGCGGGCGGCCGGGCGGTCCGGGCGGGGCGGGGGGCACACCCGGCCCGGCCCCCCCCGCCCGATCAGGC
>NZ_JBEXUP010000061.1:0-48835 GCF_040614375.1 Nonomuraea sp. NPDC005983 | reverse complement strand
CCGGAAGTTAAGCTTCCCTGCGCCGATGGTACTGCACTCGGGAGGGTGTGGGAGAGTAGGTCACCGCCGGACAATCTTTTGGTGAGGGCGGGAAGAGGATCCCTTTGTGGGGTTCTCTTCCCGCCCTTTCTGCTTTTGTGCGCTGAAACTTTCTGTTTTGAAGAGTTGCCGGCTCTGGTTGGCCGCACTTTCTGATCGCTCTGTCTGGCCCTGGTCGCTCTGTCTGGTTGCTGTTTCTGGTGTTAGAAGCGCGCCTGTCTTTGGGCGGTTTCATGGCTTCTGTTGGTGTTGATCTGGGGTTCGTCTTCTGCGGGTGTTGGGCGGCGGGTTCCGCTTGCGGGTGGTCTCATCTTTCGTGTTGAAGCCGCGTTTCCTTTGTCTCCTTGGCGTTCAGGGCGGGCGTGGTCTGCCTGTGGGCTCTCCCCTGTTGGATGCGCGCGGGGAGGGATCCGCTCGTTGGGCTTCGGAGGCTCCTTCGGGTGTCTGAGGTCGGGAGCCATCTGCCGGCTCGCTGGCTCTTTGGCGTGGGGGGTGGAGGGGGCGTTCGCTGGTTTCTGTGGACTTTTGGACGCGTCTGTGAGTCGTGCGCCGGGACTGGGGTCTTCTCGCGCCTTCTTGTCGCTGGTTGCTGGTGGGAGGCGGAGGTTGCGTCCTGGCGTGGAATCGGTTCGCCCGGCGCGGTGGAGCGGTCCGTGCGGTCAGTAGGGTTGAGGGGTGGACTATCGTGCGGTTGAACGCGCGATCATGGATCGTGGCGTCGAGTGGGACTTCGAACCGACGCTCGACAGGATCGCGGCCCTCATGGACGTGCTCGGCTCGCCGCAGCAGGCGTACCCGGTCATTCACATCGCGGGCACGAACGGCAAGACGAGTACAGCGCGGCTGACTGAGGCCCTGCTCCGGGAGCGGAACCTGCGTGTGGGGCGCTTCACCAGCCCTCACCTGGTGTCGGTTCGTGAGCGCATCACGGTCGACGGCGAGCCGTTGAGTGAGGAGCGCTTCGCCCAGGCGTACGAGGAGATCGCGCCCTACGTCGATCTGGTCGACACGCAGGGGCGGCGTATCCAGTTCTTCGAGCTGCTCACGGCCATGGCCTTCGCGGTGTTCGCCGACACTCCGGTGGACGTCGCGGTCGTCGAGGCCGGCATGGGCGGCTCGTGGGACGCCACCAACGTCGCCGACGGCACCGTCGCGGTCGTCACTCCGATCTCTCTGGATCACACCGACCGCCTCGGCCCCGACATCCCGAGCATCGCCGGTGAGAAGGCGGGCATCATCAAGCCCGGCGCCACCGCCATCCTCTCCCAGCAGGAGCTGGAGGCGGCGGAGGTGCTGATGCGGCGGGCCGCCGACGTCGGGGCGGTCGTCGCCCGCGAGGGCCTGGAGTTCGGCGTGCTCAACCGCGAGGTCGCCATGGGCGGCCAACTGCTGACCCTGCGCGGGCTCAAGGGCGTCTACGAGGACGTCTACCTCCCGCTCTACGGCGCCCACCAGGCGAGCAACGCGGTGACGGCGCTGGCCGCCGTCGAGGCGCTGACGGGCGGTGACGACCCGCTCGACGTGGAGCTGGTGCGGCAGGCGCTCGCGCAGGCGTCCTCGCCGGGGCGGCTGGAGGTCCTCCGGCGGAACCCGACGGTCGTGGTCGACGCCGCGCACAATCCCGGGGGCATGCAGGCCACGCTGGAGGGCATACACGAGGCGTTCGACTTCGCCAAGGTCGTCGGCGTGGTCGCGGTGATGCGCGACAAGGACGTCGACGCGCTGCTGGAGCTGCTCGAACCGATGGTGGACGAGATCATCGTCACCCGGAACTCCTCGCCCCGGTCTATGTCGCCCGAGGATCTGGCGGCGCTGGCCGTCCCCCTGTTCGGAGAGGACCGTGTGCACGTCGTCGAGAGGCTGGACGAGGCGCTCGACAGGGGCATCGGGATCGCCGACGCGGAGGGCGAGTTCAGCGGTACGGGTGTGCTGATCACGGGCTCGGTGGTGACGGCGGGAGACGCGCGTCACCTGCTCCGGGCGGAGGGGACATGATGAGCTTCCAGGTCACTCCGGGGATGCGGCGGCTCGGCGCCAGCGTGCTGGGCATGGAGGCGATCGTCGCGGGTCTCATCACGCCGGTGGCCATCATGGTGGACGGTGTCCGGCCGGCGCTGGCGGTGACCGCGGGCATTGGGCTGGCCGTGCTGTGCGTGATCTCCGCGGGGCTGCTGAAGCGGCCTTTCGGATACATCGCAGGCAGTGTGGTGCAGGTTCTTGCGATCTGCACCGGATTCCTGGTTCCGACCATGTTCTTCCTCGGAGGGATCTTCACGGCGCTGTGGATCACGGCGATATTCGTCGCTCGCCGTGTCGAGGGCGTGACTTCCCGCTAAAGTCGGGCACCATGGCCGTCCCCCTAATCCAGCCAGTCCAGCGACTCCAGCGCGCGAGGTTCCCGGGGCTGCTCGATGTCGTGCTCGGGCTGCTCGTCGTCGTCGTGCTCCCGCTGGCGATCGTCGCCATCCCCAACACCGTCTCCGTCGTCGCCGAGCTGCTGCCGGGCGACATCGACCGGGTCGGGCTGATGCGGGCGCACGGGCTCGCGCTCCCGGCGATGATGCTGACCGTGCCGCTCGCGGCAGTGGCGCTGCGGCGGCTGAGGCCGGCGCACGTGCTGGTGGGCGGGCTCGTGGTGCTCGCGCTGGCCGACGCCGCCGGGGGCTACGCGGGTTCGGCGTCGCTGGTCGGGGTGCTGCGCGTGTTGCACGGCATCGGGGCGGGCCTGCTCGTCCCGGCCACGCTGGTGGCGGTTTGGGAGCGATCCGCGGTGCTGCGTGGCCTGTGGGTCGGGATGCTCGCGCTGAGCCTGCTGAGCGCGCAGGCGCTGGCGTTGTGGCCGCTCGACGGGATTCGCAGGTGGCAGGTCACGCTGCAGCCGTACCCGTTGGTGACCGGCATCGCGCTGGCGCTGGCGGCCGTCTACCTGCTGATCTGGATGCTGGAAGGGCAGCCGTCGACTCCGAGCGGCACGGCCAGGGAACGTGGCCGGCTGTTGCTCGCGACGGTTCCCGCGGCGGGCATCGCGGTGGTGGCCCTCAGCACGGCCAGCGAGGACTGGACCGCCAGCCTGGTGATCCTGCTGGCGGTGCTGGCGATCGTGGCGCTGCTCGCGCTCGCCTCCATCGGCAGCCGCGAAGGGCGCACGCTGTCCTACGCCATGATCGCGGTGGGCGTCGTGCTGCTGCCCAGCATCGCCCAGGTGACGTACGTGGAACTGGGCGGCCTGGGCGGGCCTGGGCTGAAGGGGCTGTGGGTGCCGTTCGTCGTGGCAGGCGTGCTCGCGCTGGTCGCGGCCGTGCTGGTGCGGGTGTTCGCGGCCGACTCGTCCAGGTGGCTCACGCCGCTGGGGCTGCTGGCGATGGTGGTCGGGCTGTGCTCGGTCCGGGTCGTGGTGCCGGCCGCGGAAGGGCTGGTGCTGATGGTGCCGTTCACGCTGCTGGCCGTGGGCGCGGCGGTGGCGCTCACCGCGGCGCTGAGCCACGTGGGCGTCGGCGCGACGCTGTTCGGCCTGGCGCTGTGCTTCCCTGGCGTGCTCGCGGGCTACCTGCTCGGAACCGGGGTGCAGGTGATGATGTTGCGCGGGGTCGGTTCCGCGCAGCAGCTGGTCGACAAGTTCGTCGGGGCGTTGCACCTGTGGTCGCTGATCGGCGGGTTCCTGGTGGTGGCGGTGATCGTCCTGTCCGCGTTGCTGGCGAGGCGGTCCTCGGTGGCCTCCGGTGGGGTGCAGGAGCCTGACCAGCCGGAACCCGCCCATGCCTACGCGCACGCGCCTGCCGCGGTCGTCGGGGCGGAGCCGTCCCCGCTGCCGGAGGGCGAGCCCGCGGAGATTCCCGAGCAGGGAAAGCCCGTGAAAGAGGAGGAAGGAGACGACACCGATCTGATCCCTCCCGTCCCGCCTCCGGCGCAGTCCCCGGAAGGCTCATAGCAAACGGTCCCATGGCGGCGGGACGGTAGGCTAAGCGCAGCCGCGACCATGCGCGGCGCGGCCCCACAGCCACCCGACCTGTTCGAAGGAGAACCTCTCGTGTCCGAGCGCACTCTTGTCCTGATCAAGCCCGACGGGGTGAAGCGCGGCCTCATCGGTGACGTGATCGCCCGCGTGGAGCGCAAGGGCCTCAAGGTCGTGGCGATGGACCTGCGCACCCTCGACGCCGACACCGCCAAGGCGCACTACGCCGAGCACGCCGAGCGTCCCTTCTTCGGCGAACTGGTCGAGTTCATCACCTCCGGGCCGCTGGTCGCCCTCGTGCTCGAGGGGCCGCGCGCGGTGGAGGCGTTCCGCGCCCTCGCCGGCCTCACCGACCCGGTCAAGTCCGCTCCGGGAACGATTCGCGGTGACCACGCGCTGGAGATCGGTGAGAACGTCGTCCACGGTTCCGACTCGCCCGAGTCGGCGGCTCGGGAGATCAAGATCTTCTTCCCCGACCGTTTCTGACCTCTTCCGAGCTGGGCTCGATCAGCCCAACCTGCTCCCGGTGCCCGCCAGCCGCTGCTGGCGGGCACTGGTCGTTTCTGGGGACGATCTTCTTTCTGCGGGCGCCGGCAGGCGGCCTGACAGCGGCACCGGCGCGGAGCGTCCGGCAGGGGATGGGCTGGGAGCGTCTGTGGGGCCTCAGCGCGCGTGCAGGGCGTTGGTGGGATTGATGGTCCTGGCGCGGTCTGCGGAGGCGCTGGGCGTCGCTGAGCGGTTCTGTGAGGGATCTGCGGGGCTTGCTCGCCCGCCGCGCCGGCACCGGTGGTCCTGGGGGTGTTTGTGGCGGCTGGAGAGATGGATGGAGTATCCAGCGGTGGTGGGGACGGTATGCAGGTATGGGTAGTAAAGGGTGGCTTTGGGGAGGGGGTGAAGAATTTTGGGGGGCGCAGGGGCTCATTGCGGGCACCGGTGGGTACGTCACGTTACGATTCGAATTCGATCCGTAGTCATCGCGAACGACGTTACGGAAGGCTCCGTTCCCCATGGGCAGCAAGCTCGCGTTTCTCGGCCGTGACATGGCGGTCGATCTCGGCACCGCCAACACGCTCGTGTACGTGCGGGGCCGCGGCATCGTGCTGAACGAGCCGTCAGTTGTCGCCATCAACACCACCACGGGGAAGATCGTGGCGGTCGGCATCGAGGCGAAGCGGATGATCGGCCGGACGCCCGGCAACATCGTCGCCGTGCGGCCGCTCAAAGATGGTGTGATCGCCGATTTCGACGTAACCGAGCGGATGCTGCGATATTTCATCCAAAGGGTGCACAAAAGACGGCACTTTGCTAAGCCGCGCATCATCATCGCCGTGCCCAGCGGCATCACCGGGGTCGAGCAGCGGGCGGTGAAGGAGGCCGGTTACCAGGCCGGGGCGCGCAAGGTCTACATCGTCGAGGAGCCCATGGCGGCCGCCATCGGCGCCGGGCTGCCCGTGCACGAGCCGACCGGGAACATGGTGGTCGACATCGGCGGCGGCACCACCGAGGTGGCCATCATCTCGATGGGCGGCGTGGTCACCAGCCAGTCGATCAGGGTCGGCGGCGACGAGCTCGACCAGGCGGTGATCACCTTCGCGAAGAAGGAGTTCTCGCTGATGCTGGGCGAGCGCACCGCGGAGGAGATCAAGATCGCGATCGGCTCCGCCTGCCCGGGAACCGAGGAGTCGCACGCCGAGGTGCGCGGACGCGACCTCGTCAGCGGGCTGCCGAAGACGATCGTGGTGTCGGGCGCGGAGATCCGCAAGGCCATCGAGGAGCCGGTCAACTCGATCGTCGACGCGGTCAAGACCACGCTCGACAAGTGCCCGCCGGAGCTGTCCGGCGACCTGATGGACCGCGGCATCGCGCTGACGGGCGGTGGCGCGCTGCTCAAGGGCATGGACGAGCGGATCAAGGCGGAGACGGGCATGCCCATCCATCTGGTGGAGAACGCCCTTGACTCGGTCGCGCTCGGATCCGGCAGGTGCGTCGAGGAGTTCGAGGCGCTGCAGCAGGTTCTGGTGCCGGAGTCGCGACGCTGATGCGAGACTCGCGCCGCGCCCGGCTGATCCTCGGAACGCTGCTGACAGCGGCGCTGGTCACTTTGACCGTCGATCACCGTTCCGGTGCGGGCTCCCCGCTCGCCTCGCTGCGCGGGGCGGGTGCGTGGCTCTTCGGCGGGGTGGAGCGGTTCGCCGGCGCCACGCTGCGCCCGATCGGCAGCTTCGTCCACGCGGTGGCCGCGGCCCCCAGTGCCCAGGACGAGATCGCCCGGCTCAAGGCGGACAACACCAGGCTGCGCGCGAGCCTGGCGGCGAACCGGCTCGACCAGGTCAGGTCCGCGGAGCTGCGGCGGATGCTGGGCCTGGCGGGGCTCGGCGGTTACCGGGTCGTGCCCGCCAACGTGGTCGCCAGGCGGGGCCAGCCGGGCTTCGAGGACGCCGTCGAGCTCGACGTCGGCACCGCTGACGGCGTCCACCCGGAGATGACGGTGCTGAACGGCGAGGGGCTGATCGGACGGGTCGTGCAGGCGACGGTGAGCAGTTCCACCGTGGTGCTGCTGAGCGACCCCGGCTCGGCCGCCGGCGCCAGGCTGGAGGGCGGCCAGGAGATCGGGGTCGTGCACGGGGTGGGGGAGAACGGGCGACTTATCCAGTTCAAGCTGCTCGACTCGACCGCGCCGCTGGCCCGCGGTGGGCGCATCGTCAGCTTCGGCTCGCAGAACGGCAGGCCGTACGTGCCGGGGGTGCCGATCGGGGTGATCGAGCGGGTGGAGGCGACGCCGGGCGAGCTGACCCGCATCGCGTACGCCAGGCCCTACGCGGATCTGACGGCGCTTGACGTGGTGGGGGTGGTGGTGGAGGGGCCCAAGCGTGACCCGCGCGACTCGGTGCTGCCGGCGAAGGAGGGAGCGCGCTGATGCCCGCCTTGTTCGTGGTGGCGGCGGTGCTGGTGCAGGTGATGCTGGTGAACCGGGTGCCGCTGCCCGCGGGCGCCGCGCCCGATCTGGTGCTGCTCGCCGTGGTCGGAATCGCGCAGGCGCGCGGGGCCGCCGCCGGGGCGCTGATCGGGTTCTGCGCCGGGCTGCTGGTGGACGTCGTGCCGCCGACCGCGCACCTGGTGGGGCAGTACGCGTTCGTGCTGGCCCTGGTGGGTTACGTGGCGGGGCGGGGCTTGGGAGGCCCGGTCACCACCGTCGTGCTCTGCGTGCTGGCCGCGCCGCTGGTGGCGGCGGCGATGGGTGGGCTGATCTCCGATCCGCGGGTGACGGCGTCCACGCTGACTGCGCAGGTGCCGCTCACGATCGTCTACACGCTGGTGGTGGCCCCGTTCGTGATCTGGCTGGTCACCCGTCAATGGCTGGCGAGGTACGGGACGTGAACAGGATGCATGCCCGGTTGCTCGTGCTGCACGTGCTGGTGCTGACCCTGCTCGCCGTGCTGGCCGTGCGGCTCTACCAGGTGCAGGTCGTGCGCGGTCAGGAGTTCGTCACCAGGGCGGCCGAGACCAGGACCAGGACCGTGATGGTGCCGGCCGTGCGGGGGCAGATCCTCGACGCCGCGGGCCGCCCGCTGGTGCGCAACCACACCGCGTTGGTCGTCTCGGTCGACAGGATCGGGCTGATCAGGATGCCCGACGGCGGGCTGAGCGTGCTGAAGAAGCTTGGCGCCGTCCTCGACAAGCCGGTCAAGCTGCTGCAGAAGCGGATCACGCCGTGCGGCCCCGGGGTGGGCAAGCCGTGCTGGACCGGCTCGCCGTACCAGCCGATCCCGATCGACGACAAGGTCAACACCCGCGAGGCGCTGCAGATCCTGGAGCGGCAGGAGGAGTTCCCCGGCATCACGGCCGAGGTGCACTCCGTCAGGCAGTACCCGGGAGGCGAGGCCGGGGCGCAGATGCTCGGCTACCTGCAGCCGGTCACCCAGGCCGAGCTGGAGAAGCGTGAGGGGCTCAAGGCCGTCTTCTCCGGCGTGGACCTGGTCGGACGCGACGGCCTCGAGTACGTCTACGACGACGTCCTGCGCGGCAAGCCGGGGATGCGCCGCGTGCAGGTCGACCGGATGGGCAAGGCCCTCGGGGTGGAGCAGGAGGTGCCGCCGGTCAGCGGCGACACGCTGGTCACCAGCATCGATTCGCGCGTGCAGGCCGTGGTCGAGGAGGCGTTGCAGCACGCGATGAAGAACGCGCCCAAGGCCGACGGCGCCGCCGGAGTGGTGCTCGACCCGCGAACGGGGCGGGTGATCGCGCTGGCCAGCGCGCCCGGCTACGACCCGGCGGTCTGGGCGGGCGGCATCTCGGCGAGCGGGTACCAGCGGCTGCTGTCGGACGCCACCGGCAAGCCGCTGGTGTCACGGGCGCTCAACGGGCAGTTCGCCCCCGGCTCGACGTTCAAGGTGTCGTCGGTGACGGCCATGCTGCGGGCCGGGTACCCGCTGAAGGGCACCTATGACTGCCCCGGCTCGTTCATGGTGGGTGACCGGCCGTTCAACAACTTCCACGGCATCGGTCTGGGCCCGATGAACCTGCACACCGCGCTGGTCAAGTCGTGCGACACGATCTTCTACAGGTCCGGGTACGAGCAGTGGCTCAAGGACGGCGGGCTGCATCCCAGCAAGCCGCCGAAGGAGGTCTTCGCGAACACGGCCAGGGCGTTCGGGTTCGGCAAGCGCACCGGGATCGACCTGCCGGGGGAGTCCTCCGGCCGCATCCCCGACCGGGCCTGGAAGAAGGAGATGTGGACGCAGACCAGCGGCACCGCCTGCAAGCGCGCGAAGACCGGCTACCCGGAGGTGGCCGACAAGGCGCGCGCCGACTTCCTCAAGCGGCTGGCCAACGAGAACTGCCTGGAAGGCTTCCTGCTGCGGGCCGGTGACTCGGCCAACTTCTCCATCGGGCAGGGCGACGTCCTGGTGACGCCGCTGCAGCTGGCCCGCGCCTACGCGGCGCTGGTCAGCGACGGCAAGCTGCGCAGCCCGCGCATCGGTTGGGCGACCGTGCGGCCCGACGGCAAGCTGGTCAAGCGCATCCCGGTTCCGGTGGTCGGCAAGCTGCCGCTCAGCGAGAAGGAGCGCCTCTACATCAAGGACGCGCTCAGCCAGGTCCCCTCCGACGGCACCGCGGCCGGCGCGTTCACCGGCTGGCCGATGGACAAGATCCGGATCGGCGGCAAGACCGGTACCGCGGAGGTGTGGGGCAAGGAGGACACGTCGTGGTTCGCCTCGTTCGCGCCCACGCAGCACCCTCGCTTCGTCGTGGTCGTCATGGTCTCGCAGGGCGGCATGGGCGCCTCGACCGCCGCGCCCGCCGCCCGCGAGATCTACGAGGGCATCTTCGGCATCAAGCGCCCGCCCGCGCTCCCGCAGGGCCGCACGGCCAGTGCGCTGCCGCGCTTCGCACCTGACGGGACGGTGGAAGGGGAATGACCGACCGTTCCGTGGTGGTGAGGCGGCGCTCGTTCGCCCGGCGGGCCGTGGGCGCGGAGTCGGCGGTGTGGCGGCTCGACGGGGTGATGCTGGTCGCGGTCGCCGCCCTCTGCGTGATCGGCACGTTGCTGGTGTGGTCGTCCACCAGGACGTGGGCGCCAGGGTCCACCGGGCTGGTCAAGAAGCACGTGCTCAACGAGGTCATCGGGTTGGTGCTGTTCTCCGTGGTGGCGATGGTGGACCACCGGGCGATGCGGGCGTACGCGGCGCTGGTGTTCCTGGTCTCGCTGGTCGGGCTCGGCCTGGTGATCACGCCGTTGGGCGCGACGATCAACGGGTCGCACTCGTGGATCCTGCTCGGCGGCGGCTTCGCCGTGCAACCGTCGGAGTTCGCCAAGGTCGGGCTGCTGCTGATCATCGCGATGCTGCTCGCGCAGCCCGCCGAGGGCAGCGACAGGCCGCGCGGGCTGGACGTCTGGCTGGCGCTGTTCGCCGCGCTGGTGACGATGGGGCTGGTGATGCTCCAGCCCGACCTCGGCACCACACTGGTGCTGGCCGTGATCACGGCGTCCGGGCTGGTGATCGCCGGAGTGCGCAAGCGGTGGATCATGCTGCTGACGCTGCTGGCCGGCGTCGGGGTGTTCTGCGTGTTCTTCTTCCAGATGCTGGAGCCGTACCAGGTGGCGCGGTTCACCGCGTTCGTCGATCCGGGCGTGGACCCGCGCGGGGTGGGCTACAACAGCACGCAGGCGCTGATCGCGATCGGCTCCGGGCAGCTGTTCGGCAAGGGGCTGCTCGACGGCGGGCAGACGACCGGAAGGTTCGTGCCCGAGCAGCACACCGACTTCATCTTCACGGTGGCTGGGGAGGAGTTCGGCTTCCTCGGCTCCGTGACGGTCGTGCTGCTGCTCGGCGTGGTGCTGCTGCGCGGGCTGAAGATCGGCAGGCTATGCGACGACAGGTTCGGGACGCTGGTTGCGGGCATGGTCGTGTGCTGGCTGGCGTTCCAGACGTTCGTCAACATCGGGATGACGATCGGGATCATGCCGATCACCGGGCTGCCGCTGCCGTTCGTGTCCTACGGAGGAACCGCCACGTTTGCGAATCTGATGGCGATCGGCCTGCTACAGGCGATAAGGATCAGGCAGCAGACGTTCAATTAGAGGTATGTTCCTGGCCTGCTGCGACGAGTGCGAGGAGCGTTTCCTGCTGCCCGCCAGTCACGTCACCGCCGTCCACAACCTCGCCAGCGGCGTCATCGCCGTCGAGCTGACCTGCTACGAGGGCCACCGCATCGTCGTGCTCAGCGGCAACGACATCGACATCCCCGGACCAGCCACGGTCTGAGCGCCGCTACGCTGGGTCCCATGCCTGTCGAGTCGATTTTTCCTCGCCTGGAAGCGCTGCTGCCCAAGGTGCAGAAGCCGATCCAGTACGTCGGCGGTGAGCTCAACTCGACGGTCAAGGACTGGGACTCCGCCGACGTGCGATGGGCGCTGATGTACCCCGACGCGTACGAGGTCGGGCTGCCCAACCAGGGCGTCGCGATCCTGTACGAGATCCTCAACGAGCTGCCCGCGACGCTGGCCGAGCGCACCTACGCGGTCTGGCCCGACCTTGAGGCGCTGATGCGCGCCGAGGGCGTGCCGCAGTTCACCGTCGACGGGCATCGTCCCGTGCGGGCCTTCGACGTTCTCGGTGTGTCCTTCTCCACGGAGCTCGGCTACACGAACCTGCTGACCGCGCTCGATCTGGCGGGCATCCCGCTGATGGCCGCCGAGCGGGGCGACGACGACCCGATCGTGCTGGCCGGCGGCCATGCGGCGTTCAACCCGGAGCCGATCGCCGACTTCCTCGACGCGGCCGTCCTGGGTGACGGCGAGCAGATCTCGATCGCCATCTCCGAGGTCGTCCGCGAGTGGAAGGCCGAGGGCAGGCCGGGCGGGCGCGACGAGCTGCTGATGCGGCTGGCCGAGTCCGGCGGCGTCTACGTGCCGAAGTTCTACGACGTGGAGTACCACCCCGACGGGCGCATCAAGCGGGTCGCGCCCAACACGCCCGGCGTGCCGTGGCGGGTGCACAAGCACACGGTGATGGATCTCGACGAGTGGCCGTACCCGAAGAAGCCGCTGGTGCCGCTGGCCGAGACGGTCCATGAGCGGTTCAGCGTGGAGATCTTCCGCGGTTGCACGCGTGGCTGCCGGTTCTGCCAGGCGGGCATGATCACCCGTCCGGTGCGTGAGCGGTCGATCACCACGATCGGCGCGATGGTCGAGAACGGCATCAAGGAGTCGGGCTTCAACGAGGTCGGGCTGCTGTCGCTGTCGTCCGCCGACCACTCCGAGATCGGCGAGGTCGCCAAGGGCCTGGCCGACCGGTACGAGGGCACGAACACCTCGCTGTCGCTGCCGTCCACCAGGGTCGACGCGTTCAACATCGACCTGGCCAACGAGTTCTCCAGGAACGGCCGTCGCTCCGGTCTGACCTTCGCTCCTGAAGGCGGCTCCGAGCGGATGCGCAAGGTGATCAACAAGATGGTCACCGAAGAGGACCTCATCCGCACCGTCAGCACCGCCTACTCGCAGGGCTGGCGGCAGGTGAAGCTGTACTTCATGTGCGGGCTGCCCACCGAGACCGACGAGGACGTCCTGGGCATCGCCGATCTGGCCAGGAAGGTCATCAAGGCGGGCCGCGAGAGCACCGGCTCGCGCGACATCCGCTGCACGGTCTCCATCGGCGGGTTCGTGCCCAAGCCGCACACTCCGTTCCAGTGGGCCGGGCAGGCCGACCACGAGACCGTCGACCGGCGGCTCAAGGCGCTGCGCGACTCGCTCAGGGGTGACAGGGAGTACGGCAGGGCCGTCGGGTTCCGCTACCACGACGGCAAGCCGTCCATCGTGGAGGGGCTGCTCTCGCGCGGCGACCGCCGGGTCGGCGTCGTCATCCGCGCGGTCTGGGAAGACGGCGGGCGCTTCGACGGCTGGAGCGAGCACTTCTCCTACGAGCGGTGGATGGCCTCGGCCGAGAAGGCAGGCATCGACGTCGACTGGTACACCGTGCGTGAGCGGGCCGAGAACGAAGTCCTGCCGTGGGACCATCTCGACGCCGGGCTCGACCGGGAGTGGCTCTGGCAGGACTGGCAGGAGGCCGTCTCTGGCGGCGAGGTCGAGGACTGCCGCTGGACCCCCTGCTACGACTGCGGCGTCTGCCCCACTATGGGAACGGAAATCCAGATCGGCCCGACGGGCAGGAAACTCCTTCCCCTCACGGTGGTCTAGCGGCGCTCAGTGGCCGGGCGGTACCTCGCCGTACATGATCGTGAGCAGTTCACGCGTCAGGGCGGCTTATCCTGGGGTGAGGAACTCTGACACGGGAAGGACGACAAGCTCTGAAACCTGTTCCCGATGGGCCTCCGCCAGCGCCAACGGTGCAGCGCCTGCGCGTGCGCTACACCAAGCGTGGCCGTCTGCGCTTCACCAGCCACCGCGACATCTCGCGAGCCGTCGAGAGGGCGGTTCGCCGTGCCGGCATTCCGGTGGCGTACAGCGCGGGCTTCTCGCCCCACCCGAAGATCTCCTACGCGGGCGCGGCGCCGACCGGTGTCGCCAGCGAGGCCGAATACCTTGAGATCGGCGTCACCACGCCATGCGACCCCGAGCGCATCCGCGATGACCTCGACGGCTCTCTGCCGCCGGGTCTCGATGTGGTCGACGTCGTCGAGGCGGGCGCCGGAGGGCTGGCCGACCGCTTGGAGGCCTCCGAATGGGAGGTGCGGCTGCCCGGCGCCGACCGTGAGCCGGCCGAGGTGGCGGTGGAGAAGTTCCTCGCCGCCGGTGCGGTGGAGGTCGAGCGTCTCACCAAGAAGGGGCCCCGGCGCTTCGACGCACGGGAGGCCGTGCTGACGCTCACGGTGCCCGAGGGAACAGGCAGAACCGCAGCTCAGGTGCCCGGAGAGTCGTGTGTCATACTGCGCATGGTTGTTCGGCACGTGACTCCGGCCGTTCGACCCGACGATGTGCTCACAGGGCTGCGCCTTGTGGCCGACTTCGCGCCGCCGGTTCCCCCCGAGGTGACCAGGCTGGCGCAGGGGCCGCTCGACGTAAGCACCGGTGCGCTTGCCGACCCGTTCGACCTTGACCGCGAGACCACGCGCGGCGGCGAAGCGGGACCGGCGGGTGAGTACGTCGCCGGTTAAGGGAGCGCCTTGCGCGAGCGAGGCTCGACCGCTGACAGGACTTGGCGCCTGCGCCCTCTCACGGGGGCGCGGGCGGACAATGAGACACGAGAGCTCCTGCGCGGCGCGGCGACGCGCCCGGGAGCTGACGGGAGAACGCCCGCATGCTCGAGAACGAGCCCAACGGCGGGGCCAACGGCCCTGACGGGGAGACAACAGAACAGCTCAAGGTGACCAGGCGCCGCCGCTCGGCGAGCCGCCCGGCCGGCCCGCCGCCGGAAGTGCCCGACGAGTCGGCCGCCACGCCGATCACCGCGCCGATCACCGAGCCCGCGCCCGCCGTCACGGCGGAGAGCCCGGTCGAGGCCGCGGCCGCACAGGCCGTGGGCGAGGCCGTCGCCGAGGCGGTCGAGGAGAAGCCCAAGCGGGCCACCAGAACCAGATCGACGGCCACCACGACGCGCCGCCGTACCACCAAGAAGGCCGCCGAGACCGACGGCGAGCCGCCCTCGGCGGAGCCGGCCGCGTTGCCGGCGTCCGACACGCCCGAAACCGCAGACGCGGCCCGCCGCCTCGCTGGAGCGCCCGCCGAGGTGGACGAGCCCGTCGAAGCTGCCGTCACGCGTGCGGCCGGGGCTGCCTCGGTCGTGGACGAGCCGGTCCAGGGCTCCGCGACTCGTGCGGTGCGTCGTCCTGCGGGTGCGCCTGTCGAGGTGGAGGAGCCTGTTGAGGCTGCCGTCACGCGTGCGGCTGGGGCTCCGTCGGTTGTGGGGGAGCCGGTTCAGAGTTCCGCGACTCGTGCGGTGCGTCGTCCTGCGGGTGCGCCTGTCGAGGTGGAGGAGCCTGTTGAGGCTGCCGTCACGCGTGCGGCCGGGGCTCCGGTGGTCGTGGAGGAGCCGGTCCAGGGCTCCGTGACCCGGACGGTCCGGCGTCCCGCCGGCGCGCCCGCCGAGGAGGCCGCGGAAGAGGCTGCGCCGAAGCGGCGCCGTACCAGGAAGAAGGCGGAGCCGGAGGCTGAGGCGCCCGTAGAGGCGGCGAGCGTCGCCGACGACACGACCGGCCCGGTCGGCGAGGCCGAGGAAGACGAGATCCTGGAGGGCCTGCCCGAGGACGAGCCGCTCGACGACGAGCCCGCCGGGGAGGACCTCGACGAGGAGATCGACCGGCCGAGCCTGCTGGCCGACCCGTTCGGCTTCACCGGCCGCAAGGACGAGCAGCCGGGCACCGCGTTCCAGCGGCCCGCCGCGATCTTCGCGCCGCTGTTCCAGGCGCCCGACCCCACCCAGGCCAAGCCCGCGCGTCCGGAGCCGCCGCAGCCCGTCGCCGAGCCCGAGGAGCCGCTCGACGAGAGCGTCGACGAGGAGGACATCGAGGGCGAGACCGCCGAGGAGCAGGAGGACGAGGGCGGCGGCCGCCGCCGTCGCCGCCGCCGCGGCGGCAGAGGGCGTGGCAAGGCACGCGAGCGTGACGAGTCCGACGAGTCCGACGAGTCCGAGGACGAAGGCGACGAGGAGCGGGGCGAGGAGGCCGAGGAAGAGGAGGCGTCCAGCTCGCGTCGCCGTCGCCGGCGTCGCCGCCGCGGCTCCGACGAGGGCGCCGAGCCGTCCAGCGACGACCCGCCGAACACGGTCGTGCGCATCCGCGCGCCCCGCTCCGGCCGCGCGTCCGCGCTCGACACGGCCACCGACGGCGTCCAGAGCGTGCGCGGCTCCACCAGGCTCGAGGCCAAGAAGCAGCGCCGCCGCGAGGGCCGCGAGCTGGGCCGCAGGCGTCCGCCGATCATCACCGAGTCGGAGTTCCTGGCCAGGCGTGAGTCGGTCGACCGGATGATGGTGGTGCGCCGCCAGGGCGACCGCACGCAGATCGCGGTGCTGGAGGACGGCGTCCTCGTCGAGCACTACGTCAACCGTGAGGCCAGCCAGTCCTACGTGGGCAACGTCTACCTCGGCAAGGTGCAGAACGTCCTGCCGTCGATGGAGGCGGCGTTCGTCGACATCGGCAAGGGCCGCAACGCCGTCCTGTACGCCGGTGAGGTGAACTTCGACACGGCGGGGCTGGAAGGGCAGCCGAAGCGGATCGAGGCGGCGCTGAAGTCCGGCCAGTCGGTGCTCGTGCAGGTCACCAAGGACCCGATCGGCCACAAGGGAGCCCGGCTGACCTCGCAGATCAGCCTTCCCGGCCGTTACCTGGTCTACGTGCCCGACGGGTCGATGACCGGCATCAGCCGCAAGCTCCCCGACAAGGAGCGCACCCGGCTCAAGAGCATCCTGAAGAAGGTCATGCCGGAGAACGCCGGCGTGATCGTCCGCACGGCCGCCGAGGGCGCGTCCGAGGACGAGCTGGCCCGCGACGTGGCCCGCCTGTCGGCGCAGTGGGAGAACATCCAGAAGAAGGCCAAGTCGGCCAGCCCGCCGGAGCTGCTCTCGGCCGAGCCCGACCTGACCATCCGCGTGGTGCGCGACGTCTTCAACGAGGACTTCACCTCGCTGGTCGTGCAGGGCGAGGAGGCCTGGGAGACGGTCGACGAGTACGTCAAGTACGTCGCGCCGCACCTGGCCGAGCGCCTGTCGCGGTGGGACGGCGAGCAGGGCGACGTGTTCGAGCAGTACCGCATCGACGAGCAGCTCGGCAAGGCGATGGACCGCAAGGTCTGGCTGCCCAGCGGCGGTTCGCTGGTCATCGACCGCACCGAGGCGATGACCGTCGTGGACGTCAACACCGGGAAGTTCACCGGCCAGGGCGGCAACCTCGAGGAGACCGTCACCCGGAACAACCTGGAGGCGGCCGAGGAGATCGTCAGGCAGCTCAGGCTCCGCGACATCGGCGGCATCATCGTCATCGACTTCATCGACATGGTGCTCGAGTCCAACCGCGACCTGGTGCTGCGGCGGCTGCTGGAGTGCCTGGCGCGCGACAGGACCAAGCACCAGGTGGCCGAGGTCACCTCGCTAGGCCTGGTCCAGATGACCCGTAAGCGGGTCGGTCAGGGGCTGCTGGAGGCGTTCTCGACGCCGTGCGAGTGCTGCAACGGTCGCGGCCTGATCGTGCACACCGAGCCGGTCGAGGCCAAGCCGGAGCCGCGCGGCACGCAGGGGAAGATGGCAGTGGAGAAGGCGGTCTCGGAGAAGGTCTCCGCGGCCAAGGACGCCTCAAGCCGTGATACCGTGACCGGTGCGCTTGAAGACGTCCCTGCTGAGGACGACCAGGCCGGCCAGACTTCCGGCAGGGGGCGGCGACGTTCCCGCCGAGCCAGGTCAGCCGAGTAACGGAACGCTGCTCGGCTGATTGTCCGACGATCCGTCCGGTTCGCCTAGGGTGCTGTCAATCCGGTACCCTAGAGAGCCGGTGCGTCAGGTGATGTGCCCTGTTGGCGCGCCCCACTAGGTTCGTTGGTTCCAGACAGGATGCCAGTGCGGGCGCAGCACTCGGCAGTCAGTGGCCGTTCCTCCGGAGCGGTCGGTGATCGCAACAGTAGACAGTAGAAGGGTTCCGCGGTGTACGCGATCGTTCGTTGCGGCGGCAGGCAGCAGAAGGTCTCCGTCGGTGACGTCCTCGAGGTGGACAAGGTCGCCGGCGAGGTCGGTTCTTCGGTTTCGCTGCCGACGGTGCTCGTCGTCAACGACGGCGATGTGACCACGGAGGCGGGCAGGTTCACGGTCAGCGCCGAGATCCTCGGTGAGACCAAGGGCCCCAAGATCCGCATTCTCAAGTACAAGAACAAGACCGGTTACAAGAAGCGCCAGGGGCACCGTCAGCGGTACACCCAGGTGAAGATCACCGGTATCGACCAGGCCTGATCGGGAGTTTGAGAGATGGCACACAAGAAGGGCGCGTCGTCCACCCGGAACGGCCGTGACTCGAACGCCCAGCGCCTGGGCGTCAAGCGCTTCGGCGGCCAGCTGGTCAACGCGGGCGAGATCATCGTCCGTCAGCGTGGCACGCACTTCCACCCCGGCGACAACGTCGGTCGCGGTGGCGACGACACGCTGTTCGCGCTGGCCGCGGGCCACGTGCAGTTCGGCGTCAAGCGCGGCCGTCGCGCCGTGAGCATCGTCCCGGTCGCGGAGTAATCCGCCGCCACAGGGCGTTACACGAGGGGTGGATCTATGTTGATCCACCCCTTTGTCATGTTTTTTGGGGTTTTGTGCGGCTTGCCGGGATGTGGCGCGCCGCGTCCTCGTCCGTACGGCTGAACAGAGATGTGGCCCTCGGGCGAGGGTGGAGAGAGGGGCGGAAATGCCGGACTTCGTGGACCAGGTGGTCCTGCATGTCAGGGCCGGTGACGGAGGGAACGGCTGCGCCTCCATCCATCGGGAGAAGTTCAAGCCGCTCGGCGGGCCCGACGGCGGCAACGGCGGGCGCGGGGGTGACGTGATCCTGGAGGTCGATCCCAACACGGCCACGCTGCTCGACTACCACCGCAGGCCGCACCGCAAGGCCGAGAACGGCAAGCAGGGCCAGGGGTCCAACCGCGACGGCGCCAACGGCGGCGACGTCATCCTGGCCGTCCCCAACGGGACCGTGGTCAAGGACGCCGACACCGGGGAGGTGCTGGTCGACCTCGTGGGAGCCGGCACCCGTTATGTGATCGCCCAGGGCGGCCACGGCGGGCTCGGGAACGCGGCGCTGGCCAGCGCCAAGCGCAAGGCCCCCGGCTTCGCGCTGCTGGGCGAGCCGGGCGACGGGCTCGACATCATGCTGGAGCTGAAGAGCGTCGCCGACGTGGCGCTGGTCGGGTTCCCGAGCGCCGGCAAGTCCTCGCTGATCGCCGCGCTCAGCGCCGCCCGTCCGAAGATCGCCGACTATCCGTTCACCACGCTGATCCCCAATCTGGGCGTCGTGACCGCGGGCGAGACCGTGTTCACCGTCGCCGACGTGCCCGGCCTGATCCCGGGGGCCTCGCAGGGCAAGGGGCTGGGGCACGAGTTCCTGCGCCACGTGGAACGGTGCGACATGCTGGTCCACGTCATCGACTGCGCCACCATGGAGCCCGGACGCGACCCGATCACCGACTTCGAGGTGATCGAGGCGGAGCTGGAGGCGTACGGGAAGCTCGACGGGCGTCCCCGCATGGTGGTGCTGAACAAGGCCGACGTTCCCGACGCGCGCGAGCTGGCCGACCTGGTCAGGTCCGAGTTCGAGGAGCGGGGGCTGCGCGTCTTCACGATCTCCGCGGCCACCCATGACGGGCTGCGGGAGCTGACCTTCGCCATGGGTGACTGGGTGGCCGCCGCCAGGGCCAACAGGCCGGTGGAGGAGCCGACGCGGCTGGTCATCAGGCCGAAGCAGCTCGGCGAGGCCGGGTTCACCGTCCGCAAGGTCAACGAGAACCTGTTCCAGGTCACCGGCGAGAAGCCGGAGCGCTGGATCAGGCAGACCGACTTCAGCAACGACGAGGCCGTGGGGTACCTGGCCGACAGGCTGGAGCGGCTCGGCGTGGAGGAGCAGCTGGCCAAGGCCGGTGCCACCGCCGGGGCCGAGGTCGTCATCGGGTCGATGGAGGGCGGGTACGTCTTCGACTGGCAGCCCACGCTGAACGCCGAGTCCGTCCGTTCCGGGCCGCGCGGCACCGACAGCAGGCTCGGCTAGGCGCACAGGAGCGCCGTCCAGGCCTGAGAGGGTTGTCTCGGGAAAAGCGGTCGATATCGTGCTGCCGACCTCGGATAGGCTTCCCATGTGCGGGAACGGATCAGCTCAGCGTCGAAGGTCGTCGTCAAGGTCGGCTCGTCGTCGCTCACGACCCCCCAGGGAACGATCGACGTCGACCGGGTCGACGCGCTCGTGGACGTGCTCGCGGCACGCCGGCGCGCCGGGTCGCAGATCATCCTGGTGTCGTCGGGGGCGATCGCGGCGGGCCTCGGCCCCCTCGGGCTGCCCGCGCGACCGCGCGACCTCGCCACCCAGCAGGCGGCGGCCTCCGTTGGCCAGGGGGTGCTGGTGGCCCGCTACACGTCCTCCTTCGCCCGGTACGGCGTGCGCGTCGGGCAGGTGCTGCTGACCGCCGACGACATGATGCGGCGCGCTCACCACGCCAACGCCCAGCGCACCCTCAACCGGCTGCTCGAGCTGGGCATCACGCCGATCGTCAACGAGAACGACACCGTGGCCACCGACGAGATCCGCTTCGGCGACAACGACCGGCTGGCGGCGCTGGTGGCCCACCTGGTCCACGCCGACGCGCTGGTGCTGCTGTCGGACGTGGACGCGCTCTACGACGGGCCGCCCAGCCGCGCCGGGTCCAAGCGGCTGGGCGAGATCCGGGGGCCGGAAGACCTGGTCGGGGTCGAGCTGGGCAGGAACGGGGCCGCCGTCGGCACCGGCGGGATGGTCACCAAGGTGCAGGCCGCCCGGATCGCCACCGGGGCGGGAGTGCCGGTGGTGCTCACCGCCGCCGCGCACGCCGCTCAGGCCCTGGCGGGAGCCGACGTCGGCACCTACTTCCATCCGGGAGGGCGGCATCCCGGCACCCGGCTGCTGTGGCTGGCCCATGCGACCACCGGGCGCGGCCGCCTGCACCTCGACGACGGCGCGGTCGAGGCGATCGTGACTCGCCGCAAGTCGCTGCTGCCGGCCGGGGTGACCTCGGTCGAGGGAGACTTCGCGGCGGGCGATCCGGTGGACCTGTGCGAGCCGCGCGGCTTGGTGGTGGCCCGGGGGCTGGTCAACTTCGACGCGGGGGAGATTCCCGAGCTGCTCGGACGGTCCACGCGGGAGCTGGGCAGCGCGCTGGGCCCGGAGTACGAGCGCGAGCTGATTCACCGCGACGACATCGTCATACTGGAAGCCCACAACTGAGCCTGCCTCGCCTTGCGGGGCGTTTACGAGGAGCGTGTGATGTCCGAGGAGTTCCTGAAAGTGGCCGGGGCGGCACGGGAGGCCGCCGCTGAGCTGGCTCCGCTGCCTCGGGCGCCGAAGGACCGGGCATTGCGGGCGGTCGCCGACGCTCTGGTGGCCCGCGCGGGCGAGATCATCGCGGCCAACGGCGAGGATGTCGAGCGGGCCAGGGAGCAGGGCACGTCCGAGGCGATGATCGACCGGTTGCGGCTGGACGAGGCGCGGATCGCGGCCATCGCGGAGGCCGTGCGGCAGGTGGCCGACCTGCCCGACCCCGTCGGCGAGGTGGTGCGCGGCAGCACCTTGCCCAACGGGCTGGAGCTGCGGCAACTGCGGGTGCCGCTCGGCGTGATCGGGATCATCTACGAGGGGCGGCCGAACGTGACCGTCGACGCGGCGGCGCTCTGCCTCAAGAGCGGCAACGCGGTGCTGCTCCGGGGGTCCTCAAGCGCGTACGCGTCCAACACGGCGCTGGTGCGGATCATGCAGGAGGCGCTCGACGGCACCGAGGTGCCGTCCGGGGCCGTGCAGCTGGTGCCGGGCCTCACCCGCGACTCCGTCAAGGAGCTCATGCGCGCCCGCGGGCTGGTGGACGTGCTGATCCCGCGCGGCGGCGCGTCCCTGATCAACTCGGTGGTCGAGGAGTCGACCGTGCCGGTGATCGAGACGGGCGTCGGCAACTGCCACGTGTACGTCGACGCCGACGCCGACGTCGATCTGGCGGTGGAGATCCTGGTCAACGCCAAGGCGCAGCGGCCGTCGGTGTGCAACGCGGCAGAGACGTTCCTGGTCCACTCCGGCGTCGCGGCTGAGTTCGTGCCCAAGGCCCTCGCCGCGCTGGGGGAGGCCGGGGTGACCGTCCACGGTGATGCCGAGATCGCCCGGTTCGGCGAGGTCGTGCCCGTCACCGAGGACGACTTCTACGCCGAGTACCTGTCGCTCGACATCGCCGCCGCGGTGGTCGGCTCGCTGGAGGAGGCGGTGGCGCACATCAGGCGGTACGGCTCCGGCCACACCGACGCCATCGTCACCCGCTCCCAGGGGGCGGCCCGCAGGTTCGTGTCGCTGGTCGATTCGGCGGCCGTGGCGGTGAACGCGTCCACCAGGTTCACCGACGGCGGCGAGTTCGGGTTCGGCGCGGAGATCGGCATCTCCACCCAGAAGCTCCACGCGCGCGGCCCGATGGGGCTGCCCGAGCTGACGTCCACCAAATGGGTGTACACAGGCGAGGGCCAGTTGCGCACGTCGGAGGGCACGGTCATCGCTCGGTCAGGGAGCTGACCGGATCGGGCGCGGGTCGGCGTGTCGGGTGTCTGGTGACGCGGTCGCTGGCTTGACTGGGAGGCATGGAGATCGTCCTCGCTCTCGCCTCCTCAGTCGCCGTGCTGTTCGGGGCCGACCGGCTGATGCTCTGGCTGGAGAGTCGTGGCCACGTCAACTGGCGCAGGAAGGGCCGCAAGGACCTGTCGGAGGAGCCGACGACCGGGATCGACGGCATGCTGTCCGACCAGTCGCAGGGGTAAAGCTTCGGCGCGTCGCAGGCGTTCTCCGCTGTACCGGCGCTAGGGTTGTGTCCCCTATGGGCGCGCCGGGCGGGGAGGGTTGGTGAGCAAGCTCGGCAAGGTCGGGCCTTACACCCTGGTCGAGCGGCTCGGCCGGGGCGGCATGGGCGAGGTCTACCTCGCCAGTGCCCGCCGAGGCGAGAGAGTCGCGCTCAAGGTCCTGCACAACCTGTCGGAGGACGATTCCTCCCGGATAAGGCTTGAACGCGAAGTTCGCGCGCTGCGCCGGGTCGAGAGCCCGTACGTGGCCAAGGTGCTCGACGCCGACCTCGACTGTGCCCGTCCCTACCTGGTCATGGACCACATCGACGGCGCCAACCTGCTCGACCGAGTCCGGCAGGACGGCCCGCTGAACGTCGCCCAGCTGGTCGAGCTGGCGCAGGGCCTGGCGACCGCGCTGGCGATCATTCACGCGGCCGGGGTGGTGCACCGCGATCTCAAGCCCGCCAACGTCATCATGGGAGCCGAGGGGCCCGTCCTCATCGACTTCGGCATCGCGCAGGTGCTCGACGCCACCCGGCTCACCATGACCGGCACCTTCCTCGGCACCCCCGGCTACACCGCTCCCGAGATCTTCGCCGACGAGGAGGTCAACTCGCCCGCCGACGTGCACGCCTGGGGAGCGACGGTGGCGTTCGCCGCGACCGGGCGTCCCACGTTCGGGCGGGGCACGGCCGAGGCGCAGATGTACGCGGTGCTGAACGGGCAGGCCGACCTGAAGGGCGTACCGGTGGCGCTGCTGCCGCTGGTGCGGGCCGCGCTCAACCGGGAGCCGGGCAAGCGGCCGACCGCGGCGCTGCTCGCCGACCGGCTGTCGCGGCTGGCCAAGGCCACCAGCCCTGCCGACGCCGACGCCCCGGCCAAGAGCGCCCGTGCTGCCGAGGAACGCGGCCGCGCCACCACCGCCGATGACGCGTCGCGTCCAGGTACGGGGGAGGAGGCCAAGCGGGCGGGCGAGGAGGCGAAGCCCGTCACGCCACGGGCGCGTACGAGCACGGACGGATCCGCCGCCACGCCCCGAGCCCGGACAGGCACGGACGGATCGGCCGCCACGCCCCGAGCCCGGACAGGCACGGACGGAGGGGCCGCCACGCCGCGCAGCAGGACGGGCACGGACGGAGGGGCCGGCGTCGCACGGGCCCGCACGAACGCTGACGGCAAGGTCCCCGCGCCCCGGAGCCGGACCAGCACGGACGGGAAGACCACCGGGCCGCGCAAGATCACCTCCACGCGGAGCCGCGCGGAAGGCAAGACCCCCACGCCGCGGACCCGCGCCGGCGCCGAGGCGGCGGGGTCCAGGAGCCGGACCACGGGCAAGGCGCGGACTGCCGCGAACCGGTCGGAGACGAGCGCCACCACGCTGCCGGCGGGCAACGCGGCCCTGCTGATGCTCGCCGTGCTGGCCGTGCCGTGCGTGGTGGCCTCGGTGATCTGGCCGATCGCGACGATCGGCATCACCGCCGCGTTCGTGGTGCTCACCAGGACCGTCTGGATGAGCCACTGGATGGTCAAGAAGCGCACGTCACGCCGGATGCGGGTGTTCCTGCGGGTGCTGCTGTTCCCGGGCGCGCTGTCGGGCGCGGCCCTGACCTGCGTGGTCTGGCCGGGCGCGCCCGTCGCGGTGGCGGCGGCCGGGGCGCTCTGGCTCACCGGCGGCGGCCAGATCAGCTCCGATTGGTGGCAGCAGCCCGCGCCGGTCACGGCGGCGGGCGTGGTGTTCGGCATGCTGTGCGGCGGCATCACCGGCCGCGAGATCGAACGGATCGGCGCCCGGCTGCCCGATCTGCGCCGTGAAGGGCTGCGCGCGCTGGCCGTGCTGGGCGGGTTCGTCGCCCTGTGCGCGGCGGCCGTGCGCGCGATCGCCCTGCTGCTGTGAGGCCCCTGCTCAGCCGTCGCGGCGGGAGAAGCGGTTGAAGATGCGCTCGCCCGCGTTGACCGCGCCCTCCGCGACGTCGCGCAGCACGCCGATGAACGGGTCCTGCGACTGCGACCACGACGTGCGGTACGACTCGGCCGCCGCCTTGATCTCCTCGGTCACCCTGGCGTCGGCGTCGTCCTCGCGGCGCGGGTAGTCGCCGCCCAGGATGCGGTCGTACTCACCGCTGCGCTGCCACTTGTCGAGCTCGGCCACGCGCACCACGGCGAACGGGTGGGTGGTGCCGAGCAGGTTGAGCACCTTGAGGAAGCCGTCGCGCAGGTCGCCCGCGGTGTCGTACTCCTGGTACTGCTCCAGGAACGCCTCGATGTTCATCTCGTGCGTGTAGTCGCCGCCGGCGAGCTTCATCAGCGCGCGCTTGGCCGCCTCGGGGTCCTGGCTGGTGAGCAGGCCGCCGCGGTCGGAGGAGAGCTCGGACTTGCGGTACCACTCTTCCAGGCCGGCGACGATCGCGCGCAGGCCGATGTAGCCGAGCGGGATCCAGGCGACGCGGGAGGCGAGGCGGGTGAGAATGTCGAGCATCGTGCGGTAGACGGCGTGACCCGACAGGATGTGCGAGGTCTCGTGGCCGATGACGAAGCGCTGCTCCTCCTCGTTCATGAGGTTGAGCAGACCGGTGGTCACCACGATGAACGGGTCGTCGAAGCCGATCGCCTTGGCGTTGACCTGCGGATCCTGCTGGACGTAGATCTCGGGGACCCGGTGCAGGTCGAGCGTGTATGCGGCGTCGCGGCCCATGTCGTAGAGAGAGCGGAACTGGGTCTCGCTCACGCGCACGGCCGAGGCCAGGTACATCAGGCGCAGGCGGCGCTCGCTGATGAGACCGGACATCTGCTTGAGAACCGTGTCAAACCCACTCAACTTACGCAGAGCGACCAGGGCGGACCGGTCTGCGGGGTGTTCGTAGGCACGGGACGAGATGCCGGGCAGTTGGACGCGGTTGCGGTCCGGGGTGGTCGTCATGCCCGGCATGCTACGTCCGCAACGGGAGTGATGCGCGGTCATCACCCCGGGGGGTGCCGTCATGTTGTGAGATGGCATCCGCGTAAGGTCCGTTTCATGATGAATGCGCCCGGTGTCCGGGGAAAGCGGCGTGTGGGCGTGATGGGTGGGACGTTTGATCCCATCCACCACGGTCACCTGGTCGCCGCCAGCGAGGTGGCACACCACTTCGACCTCGACGAGGTCGTCTTCGTGCCGACGGGACGCCCGTACCAGAAGTCCGAGCGCGAGGTGTCGGCGGCCGAGGACCGCTACCTGATGACGGTGATCGCCACCGCCTCGAACCCGCGCTTCTCCGTCAGCCGCGTGGACGTCGACCGTCCGGGGCCGACCTTCACCATCGACACGTTGCGCGACATCGCGGAGATCTACGGGCCGGACGCCGACCTCTACTTCATCACCGGAGCCGACGCCCTGGGGGCCATCCTCACCTGGCAGGACGTCGACGAGCTGTTCGAGCTGGCCCACTTCGTCGGCTGCACCCGCCCCGGGCACACCCTGCACGACCCCGGTCTGCCCGAGGGAAAGGTGACCCTGCTGGAGATCCCGGCGCTGGCGATCTCGTCCTCGGAGTGCAGGCAGCGCGTGGCGAAGGGCGAGCCCATCTGGTACCTCGTACCGGACGGAATCGTGCAATACATCAACAAAAGGGGTCTTTACCACGCCGGGGGCTGAATGCGTCGTCGTGCCGGACGTGGGGCGTCGGACGCCCAACGGGTACCCTCAACGTAGGGCATATTGCCGACACAGGAGGACCGACCCGCATCGTGACCGCATCCGACAGAGCCGTCCAGCTCGTCCAGATCGCCGCCGAGGCCGCGGCCGACAAGCTGGCCGACGACATCCTCGCCTACGACGTCAGCGAGCAGCTCGTCATCACCGACGCCTTCCTGCTCTGCTCCGCCACGAACGACCGCCAGGTCCGCGCCATCGTCGATGAGATCGAAGACCGGCTGCGCACCGAGGCCGACGCCAAGCCCGTGCGACGCGAGGGCGAGCGTGAAGGCCGCTGGGTGCTGCTCGACTACATCGACATCGTCGTGCACGTCCAGCATGAGGAAGACCGCACCTTCTACGCCCTGGAGCGGCTGTGGAAGGACTGCCCGGCCATCACGCTGCCCGAAAGCGTCGTGCAGGCGAACATCCAGCGGGCCCGCGCGTGAGCAAGCGGATCGTCTGCCTGCGTCACGGGCAGACGCTGTGGAATGTAGAACATCGCTTCCAGGGGCACTCCGACATCCCCCTCGACGAGATCGGGCACGCCCAGGCCGCCAGGGCGGCCTCACTGCTCGCGTCGCTGCGTCCCACCCTCATCGTCTCCTCGGACCTGCAACGGGCCAACGACACCGCGCTCGCGCTCGGCCGCCTCGTCGGCCTCGACGTCGCCGTCGACAAACAGTTCCGCGAACGCGGCGGCGGCCAGTGGGAAGGCCTGACCCGCGAGGAGATCGCCGCGCGCTGGCCCGACGAGTACCTGGCCTGGGAAGCCCCCGACGGCGAGCCGGTGACCGACGTCGCCGCGCGCGTCGCCACGGCCCTGCGGCGCTGGGCCGCCGAACTCGGCGACGACGGCCTGCTGGTCGTCGCCTCCCACGGGGCCGCGCTGCGGCTCGGCATCTGCGAGCTGCTCGGGCTGCCCGAACAGCTGTGGTCCGCCCTCGGCGGGCTCGGCAACTGCTCGTGGTCGGTGCTGGAGGAAGGACGAAAAGGCTGGCGCCTGCTCGAACACAACGCCGGCACACTGCCGGAACCGATCAGCAGCGACGACAGCCCCGACGTGGAAGGCCTCACAGCCTGAGCGGCTCCCACCGCACAGGCTGTGGCCCGGCTGTTCTCGCAGGCCCGCGAGTGGTTCTGGTGGAACAGGCGGGACGGACGAGACGCGATTAGGCGAATCGTGCGGATGGCTATATGCTCTCGGAGCGCCGCAAGGAGTGTGCTTCGAGCGGTGACCAGGGGCTATGGCGCAGTTGGTAGCGTGCCTCCATGGCATGGAGGAGGTCTGGGGTTCGAATCCCCATAGCTCCACTCGGGTGACAGGGGACCTATGGTCGCCAGCCTTTTGGGCTGGCTCCCTCGGTCCCCTCGTCGTTTAAACGGGGGGATAACCCCCCGGCCCCCCAGCGTCGGGCCGATGGGCCTCGCTTCGCTCGGGCTGTTTCTTTTTTGGCGCCTTTGGCGCACTGCTTTGGCTTCGCCGGGCGGCGCTTCGCGCGTTGTCGGCTCAGGCCGGTTCTTCGGGCCGGGGGCCCGACTCCTGTAGGGCCTCGCTTCGCTCGGGCGTTCTTCCTTGCCTGTGGGCGCTGGTGTACGCCGATCGCTCTTGGTTTATCGTTTTTCGATGCTACGCTGATCCCTAGGTTTCATCGAAAAACGATATGGGGTGATCGTGGTGGACGCCGCCTCGAGTCGGTCGGGTGCGCAGGTTCTGAGGAGTAGCCGGTGGTTTGGGAGGCTGGATGCGCTGCTTCAGGCCGCTCTGGCCATCGGTGTGCTGGGGCTGGTGGCGGGGGTGGTCGCCGGCGTCCTGATGGTGCTGCCGGGCAGTCGCGACTTCGGGGTCGAGGGGTTGTGGCCGGAGGGGGCCAGGGTGTCGCTCGACGGGGTGCTGACCCGCGGGACCGAGGTCGTCCAGACGAAGGTCCACCTCAGCCTGTACAACGCCGGGCAGGCGCCCGTGATCGCGGTGCTCTCCTTGCTCACCTGGATGCCCGGCGCGCTGACCGCGCTGCTGGTCTGCTTCTCGCTGCGCCGGATCACCAGGCACTGCCGGTTCAGCGACCGGGCGCTGTTCTCTCAGGTCACCATCTCCCAACTGCGCAGGATCGGCGCGGTTCTCGTCATCGGGTCGCTGGTGTCCTTCCTGCTGGACGCCGGTGCCAAGGCCGTGGCGACCCGGATGATGATGAATGACGGGTACGTGCTTCCCAGCGTGGGTGACCTGCCGGTGCTCGCCGTGTTCGCAGGGGTGGGGGTGTTCGCCGTGGCAGAGGTGATCCGGCGGGGGATGGTCATGTTCGACGAGCTTGAAGGCACGATCTGAATGCCGCCAGGCGAGTCGGGCGGCCGCATCGAGATCCGCCTCGACCAACTGCTCGCTGAGCGGGGTATGACCCTGACCGAGCTCTCGTACCGGGTTGAGGTGACGATCGCCAACCTCTCCATCCTGAAGACCGGCAAGGGCAAGGCCATCCGGTTCTCCACGTTGATCAGGCTGTGCGAGGTCCTCGACTGCCAGCCTGGAGACCTGCTCCGCTACGTGCCCGAGAAGTCCGGGTAGCCTCCCTGTCGCAGGAGCCGGGTCGACAGTGCGGAAATCGGCGGGCATGGCGGGGCGGGGGTTCGCGCGTCCTCGGCGCCGTGTCAAAGGCCGAGGCCGTGGTCGGCGGCGTAGCGGGTGGCCTCCACGCGGTTGCGGACGTGGATCTTGGCGAACGCGTTGTTGATGTGCGTCTTGACCGTGGCCTCACCGATGAACAGGACGCCGGCGATCTCCTGGTTGCTCAGCCCGCGGGCGATCAGGCCGAGCACCTCGGCCTCGCGGGCGGTCAGGCCGTCCGGCAGGGTGATCGGCGGGCGCGGGGGAAGGCGGTCGAGGGCCGCCACCAGGCGGTCGGAGACCTTGGCGTCGAAGGTGGACTGGCCGGCGGCCGCCGAGCGGAGTGCCGCCGCCATCTCGGCCCGTCCGGCGTCCTTGGTCAGGTAGCCGCGAGCGCCCGCGCGCAGGGCCTGGACGATCGACTCGTCGTCGGTGTAGGTGGTCAGGACCACGACGGCGGTGCCCGGATGGTCGCGGACGATCCGGCGGGTGGCCTCGACGCCGTCCATCACGGGCATGCGCAGGTCCATCAGGACGACGTCCGCAGGGCGGGCGGCGAGCAGGTCGAGCGCCTGCCGGCCGTCGGCGGCGGTGCCCAGGACCTCGACGTCGCCGAGCATGCCGAGCAGCGCCGCCAGCCCCTCGCGCATCAGCTGCTGGTCGTCCACCACGACCACGGTGATCACTCAGGCACCTCCGCTGTCACCTGCCACTGCCCGCCGTCCTGTCCGGACGTCAGTGTGCCACCGGCCAGCGCGAGGCGTTCCCGCATTCCGGCCAGGCCGAATCCGGCGGACTCCGCGGGGGCACCGCCGCCGGTGAGCGGGTTGGCCACGCGCAGCCGCACCCGGTCGCCGGTGAAGTCCAGTGTCATGGAGACGGGCTCGCCCGGCGCGTGCTTGGCCGCGTTCGTGAGCGCCTCCCGCGCGGTCCCGAGCAGCGAGACGGCCGCCCCCGACGACAGCGGGCGCGGTGTGCCGGACGGGTCGAAGCGCACGGCGGAGCGGTGGTCGCGCCGGTGCGCCTCGGCGAGCGCGGCGAGGGCGTCGCTCAGGGCAGGGATGTCCTGGCGCAGCGCGGCGACCGCGTTGCGGGCCTCGGCCAGGCCCTCGGTGGCCAGCCTGCGCGCGCGCCTGATGGTGACCAGCGCGGTGGGCACGTCACGGCGCTCCTCCAGCACCGCCTCCGCCAGCTCCAGCTGGACGCCCAGCGCGCCGAGCGAGTGCGCCAGCACGTCGTGGATCTCGCGGGCGATCCTGGTGCGCTCGTCGAGCGCCGCCGCGCGGGCGTGCTCGGCCTGCGCGCGGCGGGTCTGTTCGAGCAACAGCTCCGCGTGCCGCCGCTGGACGACGTGCTGGCGGTGGTTGATCCCGATGAGTGTGAGCGCCAGCAGCAGTGCCGCCTGCCCGAACGCGTCGGCGGCCGAGGCGCCGTAGAGGGGCCAGCTCAGGACGGACAGCGCCATCGCCGCCACGCCCGTCGCCATGATCGCGGCCACGGATGGCACCGCGAGCGCGGCGAACCGGCCGAGGACGACCGCGGTCAGGATGATCGCGGAGCCGTCCCCGGCGGGCCCGAGCGCCGCCGCCGACAGCAGCGCGCCCATGGCCAGGCAGACGGCCGCCGGCCCCGGACGGCGCCTGTCGAGGGCCACGAACGCCAGCCAGCACCCGGCGGCGGCGCCGTACAGGGCCCAGACCGGCGCGGCGTCCTCCCGCGCGGTGAGCAGGGTGACGGCGATGAACACCGTGCCGAACACCTGCACGACGAGCCAGCCGGGCGCGATGGTGTCAGGCAGCGCCCGCCCGGTCAGCGCCTGTCTCGTCAGGGTCCGTCTTCTCACAGGTCGATTCCACCAGGCGCCGGAGCCGTCAGTGGATACGGGTGATGAACTCGATGAGGATCAGCCGGTACGCGATGAACCCCACCACCACGACGGCGCCGATCGCCGCCACCGCGATCCAGCTCTTGCCGCTCATCTTTCCTCCCCGGTTCGATTCCATGATCTTGTCTGCCGCGTGCCTGATCAGATCGTGTCTGTTCACGCAGGCAACGCTAGGAACCGGGACGGGTGGAGTGGCACCGCCAGATGGTGGAGATGGGGGTGGAGACGCCGGAGATCATGTCTACCGCACGCGAAGGAAAGTTTCTAGAGGGCGTCCATCAGAGAAACTTTCTTCCCCGAACTTATTGACCTGACCGTAAACAGGAGGGAAAGCTGGGCCAGGAGAGACCTGCGAAAGGACCCCGATGGTCACAGTCCGCGCGTTCGTCTCAGGTGATGAGAGCTCCCTGGTTGACGCATGGAACCGGAGCATGCCAGGCGATCCCACGACCTCCGGGTGGCTACGCGACTGCGTGCTGCTCGACCCGAACTTCGACCCCGAGGGCCTCCGCGTCGCCGTGGTGGACCAGCGGGTGGTGGGCTGCGCCTACGCCGTGCGCAGGCTGACGCCGCTCGCCCCCGGAACCGATCTGGAGCCGGAGACGGGCTGGATCCCGTTCTTCTTCGTGGCGCCGGAACACCGGGGCGGCGGGCTCGGGCGGCGGCTGGTCGGCCAGGCGCTGGCCTTCCTGGAAGAGCAGGGCAGGACACGGATCGACTTCGCCTCCTACACGCCCAACTACGTGCTGCCGGGTGCCGATCAGGAGCTGTATCCCGACGGGTTCCGGCTGCTCGGCGCGCTGGGTTTCAGGACGCTCTACTCGCCGGTCGCGATGGACCGCACGCTGGTCGGCTACGCGACGCCGGACGACGTCCACGAACTACGAGCCAAGCGCGAGAGCGAGGGGTACGTCTTCCGCAGCCCCGAGGACGGCGAGCTGCCCGAGCTCATCCGCTACGCCGCGGACGTCTTCAACCCCGACTGGGGTGAGGCGATCAGGCACCACCGCGACCCCAGGCGCATGATCATCGCGAAGAGGGAGCGGATAGCCGGGTTCGCCCTGTACGGCGCCTACCGCGGGATCCCCGAGCGGTTCGGGCCGTTCGGCGTCGATCCGGAGCTGCGCGGCACCGGGCTCGGCAAGATCCTGCTGCACCTCACCATGACCAGGATGCGGGCGGAGGGCCTGCACTCGTCCTGGTTCCTGTGGACCGGCGAGACCAGCCCGGCGGGCCACCTCTACACCCGGGCGGGCTACGAGATCACCAGGCGGTTCCACGTGATGAGGCGGTCCAGTGAGCGAGTCTGACCAGAGCACGACGCATGTCCTGGCCATCGGCGCCCACGCGGGCGACCTCGATCTGACGGCGGGCGCCGTGCTCGCCCAGCACGTCATGCGCGGCGACCGCGCGACGCTCCTGCACCTGACCCTCGGCGAGCGCGGTCACCCCCGCATGTCGGTCGCCGACTACGCCAAGCAGAAACGCGACGAGGCGGAGACGTTCGCCGACAGGATCGGCGCGGGCGTCCGCTTCCTCGACTACGAGGACGGCCTGCTGCCCGAGGACGAGGACGTCAAGATGCGTGTCGGCGACCTGATCAGGGAGCTGCGGACGGACGTCATCCTGACCCACTGGAGCGCCTCCATCCACAAGGACCACGCCCGCACCCACCGGATCGTGGAGGACGCCCGCTTCTACGGCGGGCTGAAGACGCTCGAACGCGACCTGCCCGCCTACTGGGCGGGCGAGCTGTACTACGCGGACAACTGGGAGGACGCCGAGGGCTACACGCCTGACGTCTTCGTCGACCTGAGCGAGGAGGCCTACGAGGTCTGGTCGCAGGCGATCACGGGGTACGCGTACGCCAGAGGAGAGACCTACGGCTTCCCGTACGTCGACTACTACCGCGCACTCACGATCGTGCGCGGCGCTCCCGCCGGATTCCGCCGAGCGCAGGCCTTCGCCGCCCCGAAGGGCTCGCGGAACCTCCGGACGAGCTACTTCGGAAAGGCAACCCCCCAATGAGACGAACCCTGGTGGCCGTCACGGCCCTGACCCTCGCGATCGCGGGCTGCTCCAGCTCCGGTTCCACCGGCAAGAGCAGCTCGAACGCCCCGCCGCTGGTCATCCACGCCGTGGACGCGGGCACGTTCCAGGAGGACTTCAACCCGTTCCACCTCGAAGGCGTGAACTTCGGGACGAGCGGGATGATCTACGAGACGCTCGAGTTCTTCAACAAGCTCAAGCCCGGCGAGATCACGCCGTGGCTGGCGCTCAAGCATGAGTGGTCCAACGACGGCAAGTCCCTCACCTTCACCCTGCGCCAGGGCGTGAAGTGGACCGACGGCCAGCCGTTCACCGCCGACGACGTGGCCTTCACCTTCGACCTGCTGCTGAAGCACCCGGAGCTGAACAAGAGCGCGCTGGAGATCGCCGGCACCAAGGTCCTCGCGCCCGACAAGGTGCAGATCGACTTCAAGAGCACGTCGTACGCCAAGCTGTTCAACATCGCGGGCAGCTCGCCGATCGTGGCCAAGCACATCTGGGAGAAGGAGCAGGACCCGGTCACCTTCACCAACCCCAAGCCGGTCGGCACCGGGCCGTACAAGCTGTCGAAGTTCAGCGCGCAGCTCTACGAGATGGACAAGAACCCGAACTACTGGCAGCCGGGCAAGCCCGAGGTGCCGAAGCTGAAGTTCCCCGCCTACACCGCCAACGCGGTGCAGACGGCGCTCCAGCAGGGCGAGCTCGACTGGGCCGGCGCCTTCGTGCCCGACATGCAGAAGATCTACGTCCAGGGCAAGCCGGACCAGAACAAGTTCTTCTTCCCGCCCGAGGGCGTGGTCAACCTGCTGCCCAACCTGACCAACCCCATCCTGGCCAAGCCCGAGGTACGGCAGGCGATCAGCCTGGCCATCGACCGCGACAAGATCGTGCAGGTGGCCGAGCGCGGCTACACCAAGGTGGCCCACCCGACGACCGTGCCGATGCCCGGCGGCGAGTCCTACCTGCCGCCCGAGTACAAGGACGCCGCCTTCAAGGTGGACGTGGAGAAGGCCAAGGAACTGCTCAAGGGCGTCGACCCGGCCAAGCTGAGCTTCACCCTGCTGGTGCCCTCGCCGTTCACCGACTGGGTCAACGTCGCCCAGCTCATCAGGGAGGACCTGGCCAAGGTCGGCATCAAGATCGAGACTCGCGGCGTGGCGTTCGCCGACTGGGTGTCCAAGGTCGGCAAGGGCGACTACGACCTGTCGATCAGGTCGACCCCGGCCGGGCCCACGCCGTACTACCAGATGCGCACGTTGCTCTACAGCGGGCTGGCCACGCCGGTCGGCAAGTCCGCGACCGGCAACTACGAGCGGTGGAAGGACGCCGAGACCGACAAGCTCATCGACGCGTACGCGGCCTCCGAGGACCTGGCCAAGCAGCAGGAGGCCACCCAGGGGCTCGGCAAGATCATGGTGGAGAAGCTGCCGGCGGTGCCGCTGTTCTACAGCCCCTCGTGGGCGCAGTTCCGCACCACCAAGTACGTCGGCTGGCCGTCGGAGCAGGACCCGTACGCGATGCCGTCGCCGTACACCTCGCCTGACGCGGCCGTGGTCCTGCTGCACCTGAAGCCGGCGGCCAAGTGAGGTTTCTGGCCAGGCGGCTCGGCTTCTACATCCTGACAGCCTGGGCCGCCGTCACGCTCAACTTCCTGATCCCCCGGCTCATGCCGGGGGATCCGGTGGACCTGCTGGTCGCCCGGATGAAGGGCAACGTGGACCCCGCCGCCATCGACGCGATGAAGCGGGCGTTCGGGATCAGCGACGCGAACCTGTGGCAGCAGTACCTCGGCTACCTGTCCAACCTCGCGCACGGGGAGCTGGGCCGATCGATCACGTTCTTCCCCACCGAGGTGTCCACGGTCATCGCCGACAGCCTGCCGTGGACGATCGGCCTGGTCGGCGTCGCGACGCTGATCAGCTACCTGGTGGGCACCTCGCTCGGCGTGCTCATGGCGTGGAAGCGCGGCACCTGGCTCGACGGGGTGCTGCCCGCCGCCACGTTCCTGCACGCGGTGCCGTACTTCTGGGTGGCGCTGGCGCTGGCGTTCGTCTTCGGCGTGACACTGGGCTGGTTTCCGGCCAGCCGCGCCTACGGTCTGGAGGTCGAGCCGGGCCTCACCGGCGAGTTCGCCGGGAGCGTGGTCTACCACGCGGTGCTGCCCGCGGTCACGATCGTGCTCGCCTCGATGGCGGACCGGATCCTCGGCATGCGCAACGTCATGGTGACCACGCTCGGCGAGGACTACGTGGTGATGGCCGAGGCCAAGGGCCTGACCAGCCGCCGGGTCATGTGGGCGTACGCGGCGCGGAACGCGATCCTGCCGAACATCACCAGCTTCGCGCTGTCGCTCGGCTTCGTCGTGGGCGGCTCGGTGCTGACGGAGATCGTCTTCTCCTATCCGGGAATCGGCTCGATGCTCCTCAAAGGGGTGGAGAACGAGGACTTCCCGCTCATGCAGGGCATCTTCCTCGTCATCTCGCTGGCCGTGCTCGTCGCGAACTTCCTGGCCGACCTCGCGTACGTGGTGCTCGACCCCAGAACCAGGCAGGAGGGCCAATGAAGATCAAGATCGGGGCGGGCATCCTCGTCTTCTTCACCCTGATGGCCCTGCTCGGGCCGCTGCTCATCGGCGCCGACCCGGCCGCCACCAGCAGCGACGGCCTCCAGGGGCCGTCGGCCGAGCACTGGCTCGGCACCACCCAGACCGGCCAGGACATCCTCGTCCAGATCGTCTACGGCGCCCGGATCTCGATGGGCGTCGGCCTGCTGTCGGCGGTGATCGCCACGATCCTCGCCGTCGCCGTCGGCCTGGTCGGCGGCTACTTCGGCGGCGCGATCGACGAGACGCTGTCGGTGCTCACCAACATCTTCCTGGTGCTGCCGGCGCTGCCGCTCATCATCGTGCTGGCGGGCTACCTGCCCCAGCGCGGCGTCGCCTCGGTGGCGGTGGTGATCGCCGTCACCGGCTGGGCGTGGGGCGCGCGCGTACTGCGCGCCCAGACCCTGTCGGTACGGCGGCGCGACTTCGTCGAAGCCGCCAAGGCCAGCGGCGAGAGGCCGTTCAGGATCGTCTTCTTCGAGATCCTGCCCGTGCTGCTGCCCGTCATCGCCACCAGCTTCCTGGCCACCGTGGTCGGCGCGATCCTGGCCGAGGCCGGGCTGTCGTTCCTCGGCCTGGCCGACCTGTCGACGGTGAGCTGGGGGACCATGCTCTACTTCGCGCAGACCGGGCAGGCGCTGCTGATCGGCGCGTGGTGGTGGTTCATCCCGCCGGGGCTGTGCATCGCGCTGGTCGGCACCGGGCTCGCGCTGGTCAACTTCGGCATCGACGAGCTGGCCAACCCGCGGCTGCGCACGATCAAGGCACCGCGCAAGCGCAAGGCGGAGGCGACGGCGTGAACATCCTCGAGATCCACGGGCTCAGCGTGGACTACCAGTCGAACTCGGGCGCCGTCCACGCGGTCTCCGACGTCTCGCTCGACCTGCGCCGCGGTGAGATCCTCGGCCTGGCGGGCGAGAGCGGCAGCGGCAAGTCGACGCTGGCCAACGCCGTGGCCCGGCTGCTGCGCCCGCCCGCCGCGATCACGTCCGGCTCGGTCGTCTACCACCGCAGGGACGGCACCGAGGTGGACATCCTCGGGCTGAAGCGCGAGGAGCTGCGCTCCTTCCGCTGGAAGGAGCTGGCCGTCGTCTTCCAGAGCGCCATGAACGCGCTCAACCCGGTCAGCGCCGTCGGCGCGCAGATCGACGACGTGCTGCGCGTCCACGCGCCGGACCTGCCGCGCAAGGCGCGCGCCGAGCGGGCGGTGGAACTGCTCCAGCGCGTCGGCATCAGCGCCGACCGGCGGCGCAGCTACCCGCACGAGCTGTCGGGCGGCATGCGCCAGCGCGCCGCGATCGCCATCGCGCTCGCGCTCAACCCCGAGATCATCATCATGGACGAGCCGACCACCGCCCTCGACGTGGTGGTCCAGCGCGACATCCTCCAAGAGATCAGGACGTTGCGGGAGGAGTACGGCTTCGCGGTCGTGTTCATCACGCATGACCTGTCGCTGCTCATGGAGATCTCGGACCGGATCGCGATCATGTACGCCGGGCGGGTGGTGGAGACCGGCTCGGCCAAGGGCCTGCACAGGGCGCCGCGGCACCCGTACACGCTGGGGCTGCTGCGGTCGTTCCCACGGCTGCGCGGGCCGCGCGAGGAGCTGCTCGGCATCCCCGGCACCCCGCCCGACCTGCGGTCGCTCCCCCGAGGGTGCGCGTTCCACCCGCGCTGCCGGCACGCGATGGACGAGTGCGCCGTCACCCGTCCCGCGCTGCTGGAGGGGCCAGAGGGCGCGGCGGCGTGCCTGCTCAACGACGGGGCCGGCGTGGCTCCCGTCCCGGCTGGAGGACAGGAGGGGCCGTGAGCGGACAGATCGTGCTGGAGGGACGGAACCTCACCAAGCACTTCACGGCGGCGCGCGGGCCGCGCGGCAGCTTCGGCAAGCGCCCGCCCGTGCGGGCGGTCGAAGACGTGTCGCTGGCGCTGCGGGCCGGGTCGGTGACCGCGCTTGTAGGCGAGAGCGGCTGTGGCAAGAGCACGGTCGCCCGGCTGCTCGCCCAGGTGTACCCGGCCACCTCGGGAGAGGTGCTGCTGCGCGGCGAGCCCGTGCGGGCGCACCGCGGCCCGGCCTTCCGCGACTATCGGCGGCAGGTGCAGCTGATCTTCCAGGACCCGTTCGCGTCCTTGAACCCGTTCCACCGGGTCCGCTACCACCTGGCCAGGCCGCTGCGCGTGCACGGGCACGCGCGCTCCGCGGCGCACGAGCGCGAGCTGGTCGCCGAGCTGCTCGAGCGGGTCAGCCTGACCCCGGTGGACCAGTTCATGGACAAGCTGCCGCACGAGCTGTCGGGCGGGCAGCGCCAGCGCGTCGCCATCGCCCGCGCGCTCGCCGTGCAGCCGGTCGCGCTGATCGCCGACGAGCCGGTGTCCATGCTGGACGTGTCCATCCGGCTGGGCGTGCTGCGGCTGCTGGAGAAGCTGGCGGACGAGAGCGGCCTGGCGCTGCTCTACATCACGCACGACATCGCCAGCGCCCGGTACTTCGCCGAGGAGATCACGGTCATGTACGCCGGGCGGCTCATCGAGAGCGGGCCGAGCGAGCAGCTCACCCAGTCGCCACGGCACCCCTACACGCAGCTCCTGCTGGATTCGGCCCCCGACCCGGACCGGGTGACGCCACCGGAGGGCAAGCGGCACGGCGAGCCGCCGAGCCTGATCGACCCGCCGGGCGGATGCCGGTTCCACCCACGCTGCCCGGTGGCGCTGCCGGTCTGCTCCACCGAGGTGCCCGCACGCACCGAGCTGGGCGAGGGCCGCTGGACGCACTGCTGGCAGGCGGCCGAGGACGACGCGCTATCGCCCGTAGCGCCCGGCTAGTTCGGCGACGGTGGCGGCCAGGCCGTCGCGCAGCTCGGCGGGGGAGAGCACCTCCACGTCGGTGCCGAGCCGCAGGAACTCGCCCAGCGCGTGCTCGATCGACTCGATCGGGACCGTGACCCGGGTCCAGCCCTCCCCGTCGGGCGTGGCGGTGGCCCGCGCCGCCGCCACCACGCCCGGCGTCATCACCAGCTCCAGGCGCTCCACGCCGCGCGGCGACAGCCGGACCACCGCCTCGCCCCACCGCAGCCGCTCCTCGAACTCCGCCAGGTACGCCTGCCAGTACGCCGACAGGTCGAAGTCGCCGGGCCTGGCGAAGCGGCCGGGCAGCGGGTGCAGGTCGAGGATCTGCGACACCCGGTACGTCCGCACGTCCGAGCCGGAGCGCGCCACCAGGTACCACCGCCCGGCCTTGATGACCAGCCCGTACGGCTCCAGCCGCCGCTGCACCTCCTGCGGCGCCTTCCACCGCCGGTACCTGACCTGGATCGGCCGCTCGTTCCACACGGCGTCGGCCACGGCGGGCAGGTGGGTGACGGGCTCGGGGTCGCGGTACCAGGTGGGGGCGTCGAGGTGGAAGCGCTCCTGGATGCGTCCGGCCCGGTCACGCAGCTCGACCGGCAGCGCGGCCATCAGCTTGAGCTGCGCCGCCGTCACCACGGCGCCCAGCCCCAGCTCGGCCGCCGGCCCCGGCAACCCGGCGAGGAACAGCGACTCGGCCTCGTCGGTGGTGAGCCCGGTGAGCCTGGTGCGGTAGCCGTCGAGGAGCTGGTAGCCGCCCCTCGGCCCGGCGTCGCCGTACAACGGGATGCCGGCGGAGTGCAGCGACTCGACGTCGCGGTAGATCGTGCGCACCGAGACCTCCAGCCGCTCTGCCAGGTCTTGAGCGGTCATCCGGCCGCGGGTCTGCAGGAGCAGCAGGATCGAGACGAGACGGGAAGCGCGCACCCACTGACATTACCTGTCAGTGACCCAGGCCTACGGTCCTGGCATGAACGACTTCGACTTCCTCGCAGGCTCCTGGAACGTGCTCAACCGCAGGCTCGTCAAGCCGCTGTCGGGCAGCGACGAATGGGACGAGTTCCCCGCCACCAGCGTCGCCACCCGGCACTTCGACGGAGCCGCCAGCTTCGACGAGATCACCTTCCCTACCAAGGGGTTCTCCGGCCTGACCGTGCGCGTCTACAACCCGGCCACCGAGCAGTGGGCGATCTACTGGTCGAGCAGCGTCAGAGGAGTGCTCGACCTGCCGCCCATGATCGGCGCGTTCGACGGCGACAGAGGCGAGTTCTACGGCGAGGACCAGCACGAGGGCAGGCCGGTGCGCTGCCGTTTCATCTGGACCGTCCGTGGCGGGGACGCCGCCCGCTGGGAGCAGGCGTACGCGGAGGACGGCGAGAGCTGGGAGACCAACTGGACGATGGACTTCACGCGGGTGTGACGCTGTCGAGGACCTGGTCGAGGGCGTGCCGGGCGGCCTCGCTGTCGGGCGCGGCGCTGCCGTAGACGTAGGAGAGCGTGCCGTCGGGCGTGTGCACCGCCACGATGCGGACGTAGGCAGGGTCCTTGGTGGCGCTCCTGAACAGCACCCGGAAGGAGGCCGTCGCGGCGGGCCGACCGCCGAGCTGGAGCGCCCGGGTGCGCAGGTCGTCGCGGCTGCTCACGTCCGGCATGAGGGTGCGCGCGGTCTGCAGCGCGACGTCGTTCGCCTGGCTCTGCAGCAGCACGGAGCTCTGCACGCCACCGACCCCGCCCTGCTGCTGCGGGAAGGCGAGCACGACCGATCCGCCCGCGGAGATGCCGGAGGTGAACGGCCGCCTCGCGGCCTGCTTCCAGCCCTCGGGCAGGAGATAGGACACGCGGGCCGTGGTGTCGGCGATGCGCGGCGGACCCGCGCTCGGCTTGCTGGGCGCGGCGGCGTTGCCGCGCAGCCACAGGATGGCGGCGATGGCGATCGCCGCCATCAGTAACGCCAGCCCGCCGATCATGATCACCCACCACCAGCCGGACCTCGACGGCCTGGCCTCATACTGGTGCACGTCGGGGAACATGTCCGGCGTGTACGGCAGGCGCCGGGTGCTCAGGGGCTGCTGCGAGGGCTGCTGCGAGGGCCGCTGCGGGGGCCGCTGTCCGGGAGGCGCGGGCCAGCGGTGCCTGACGGTCCGGTTGGGGTCCTGGTCTCCCGGGTGCTCTGGTGTCATGGTCCCCTCGGACGCGCATCAGGTTGTTTTACCGCAACATTGTCACATCTGGAGCGTCTGCTCCGTCCAGTGCGCATGATGCGCGTTCTGGTAACAGGTGGAAGCGGGCGGCTCGGTCGGGTCGTCCTGGACAGGCTGGTGGAATCCGGCTTCGACGTGCGCGCGGTGAGCCGCGTCCCGCGACCCGGCTCGGGCGGCGTGCGCTGGTTCGTCGCCGACCTCGCCACCGGCAAGGGTGTCGCCGAGGCCGTCAGGGGAGCGGACGTGGTCGTCCACCTGGCGGCGGCGCCGTACAAGGGGCGCTACACCGGCAGGGTCGAGCTGGGCGGGACGTCCGCGCTGCTCGCGGCGGCGCGCGACGCCGGGGTAAGGCACCTCGTCTACACCTCGATCGTCGGCGTGGACCGGGTGCAGTGGGGATACTTCCAGACCAAGGTGCGGGCCGAGCGGCTCGTCGCGGCGGGCGGCGTGCCGTGGACGATCGTCCGGGTGACGCAGTTCCACCAGTTCGTCGACCAGGCGTTCACCGGGCTCGCCCGGCTCGGGTTCATGGTCGCCGACCCGGGTGTCCCCGCCCAGCCGGTGGACGTGCGCGACGTCGCGGACCGCCTGCTGACCGCGGTCCGGCGCGGCCCGGCCGAGACGATCGAGGAGTACGGCGGGCCGGAGGTGCTGTCCATGGCCGAGGCGGCCGAGCAGTGGCTGCGGGCGCGCGGGCTGCGGCGCCGCGTGCTGCGGGTGCGGCTGCCCGGCAGGTTGGGACGGGCCTTCAGGGCAGGGCACCTGACCACGGCGGCGCAGCCCGCCGGGAAGATCACCTGGGGTGGGTACCTCGCTCAGAGGCCCTGAGGCGGCTGCCAGCCGTGCGGGGACGGCCGGCCCTGCTCTCCCTGCTGGGGTGGCTGCCAGCCGTGCGGGGACGGCTGGCCCTGCTCTACCGGCTGAGATGGCTGCCAGCCGGGCGCGGGCGGCTGGCCCTGCTCTCCCTGCTGGGACGGCTGCCAGCCGGGCGCGGGCGGTCGGCCCTGCTCTCCCTGCTGGGGATACTGCGGCCAGGCGGGCGGCGGCTGCTGCCAGCCGGGAGCCGCCGGCTGCTGGGGCGACGAGCGGCGGGCGACCACGGCCATGATCAGGAGTCCGATGCCGACTCCGCTGAGCAGGCTGGAGACGGCCGTCTCCACCACGACGATGGTGTTCGCCGATTTGATGCCCATGGAGTCGACGAGGGAGGGGAACGTGAGACTGCGGACGACGTTGAACACGATCTCGAGCAGGAGGACGAGGCACCCGGCCAGGCCCAGCATCGCCGCCCTGCCGTGTTGGCGTCTCTTCCCGATTGTCAGCACGATCCCGGTGACCAGCACGCTGCCCTGTACCAGGACGAAGATCCCGGTGGTCAGGAAGGTGACCATGCTCACGCTCGCTTCCGCCATACCTTGTCTCCATATGTAAGCCCGACCGCACCGACGTTACGGGGATCTGATCAGTTCCGCCACTGCCTTGCTGATCGACTCCAGGTCCAGTCCGCCCTGGTAGCGCCTGCCGTTCAGGAAGAGCGTGGGCGTGCCCCGTACTCCGCTCGCCATGCCCGACTCCTCGTCGCGCGCCACCCGCCGCCTGTGCTCGCGCACCTCCGTCCAGGGCTCCACGTTCAGCTCGGCGGCGTAGTGAGCCAGGTCGGCGTCGGTCAGGAAGCGCTGGTTGTCGAAGAGGATGTCGTGCATCTCCCAGAACCTGCCCTGGTCGGACGCCGCCTCGGCCACCAGCGCGGCGGGCACCGACCTCGGGTGCAGGGTGCGCAGCGGGTAGTGCCTGAAAACGGTCCGCAGCTCGGGATGGCGTTGGCGGAGCTCGTCCAGGATGGGGTGCAGCCGTCCGCAGAACGGGCACTCGAAGTCGCCGTACTCGACGAGCGTCACCTTGGCGTCGGCGGGCCCGCGCACGTGGTCGCCGGAGCCGACCGGCACCGACAGCAGCTCGGGCAGTTCCTCCTCGGGCTCCGCCTCGGGCGGCGCGCACACCCCGCCCCGGTCCCACGCCATCCGGAAGATCACCCAGCCGAACAGCGCCGACAGCAGCGACCCGGCCAGGATGCCGATCTTCGCCTGGCTCTGCACCGCCGGGTCGTCGAAGGCGAGGTCCACGATGAACAGCGCCACCGTGAACCCGATGCCGGACACCGCCGCGCCGCCCAGCAGCTGGCCCCACACCAGGTTCCCCGGCAGCACGCCCCAGCCGAACCTGAGCGGCAGCCAGGTGCCGAGCGAGATGCCCGCGAACTTGCCGAGCAGCAGCCCGGCCACGATCCCGAGGGAGATGGGCGAGGTGACGGCGGTGCGCAGCGACTCGGCGTCGAGCCGGACGCCCGCGTTGGCCAGCGCGAAGATCGGCACGATCACGTAGCTGCTCCACGGGTGCAGCCGGAGCTGGAGCCGCTCGTTCACGGACACGGCCAGCCGCACCCGACGGGTCGCCTCCCGCGCGGCGCGCGCCGACGGGTCGCTGGTGAACTCCTGGACGGCCTCGCCCGCCAGCAGCAGCTTCTGGTCGCTGGGCGCGTACACGAACACCAGGACGCCCAGCGCGATGCCGACCAGCGTCGGGTGCACCCCGCTCTCCAGCGTCGCCACCCACAGCGCGAACCCGAGCACGATGTAGGCAGGCGCCCGCCAGATCCGCAGCCACCGCAACGTCATGATCGCCGCCAGCAGCACGGCCGCCGTGACCAGCGCGGGGATGGACAGGCTGGCGGTGTAGAAGAGCGCGATGATGATGATCGCCAGCACGTCGTCCACGATGGCCAGCGTCAGCAGGAACGCGCGCAGCGGGTCCGGGCACCTCGCCCCCACGACGGCGAGCAGGCCCAGTACGAACGCGGTGTCGGTCGCGATGGGGACACCCCAGCCGCCCGCGCCGGGCCCGCCCGCGTTCAGCGCCAGGTAGACGGCGGCGGGAACCAGCATCCCGCCCAGCGCGGCGACGGACGGCACGGCGATCAGCCGCCGGTCCCGCAGCTGCCCGAGGCGCATCTCGTAGGAGATCTCCAGCCCGATGACGAAGAAGAAGACCGTCATCAGCCCGTCGTTGACCCAGTGGCGCAGGTCCAGTGAGAACTCCGCGCCGCCGAACGACAGCCCCATGGGCGTGTGCCAGAACGTCTCGTAGGTGTCACCCCACGGCGAGTTGGCCCACAGCAGCGCCAGCGCCGTCGCGACGAGCAGCACGCTGGTGCTGCCCGCCTCGGTCTTGAAGAACGTCCGCAACATGCCCAAACCCCCCGGATGATCCTAGAGCTACCCCTTTCGTACAGTTCAGTCGGTCAGACAGGCGCGGACATTGCGCTCTGTTCGGTGGCACGCTGCAGGTGCCGGCCGACACGCGCCAGGGATCTCCCCACTGGATCGGTGGCCAAGGCGGGAGTGCCGTGACGACCGGGCACGGCGGACGCTCGCGGGCCGCCGAGCGTGCACTCGACGGCCCGCGTCCGCCTCTACAGCGCGCGCAGGTACGCCAGGGACGGCATGAAGAAGTACTCGCCGCCCTTCATCGTGACGGTCTGGCCCACCTGGGCCTGCGGGGGCGACTGCTCCGGCCTTCCCCACACCTTCGGGAAGGTGACCTTGACGTCCCGCTCTCCCTGCCCGATGACGGGGTCGTGGCCGGTGCCCGGCTGCTGGAAGTCCGGGTTGTTGGCCCAGGTGTGCTGGGTGAACTCGAACTGGCTGACCAGGCTGGAGTTGAACGCCATGAACAGCAGCCCCACCTCGCCGCTCGGGCGGGTCTCCGGCGGGGAGTCGTCCCACGGGTCGTCGGTGCGCACGCCGTAGGTCTGGCCCCGCCGGGCCATGAGCACCTCACGGCCGAACGAGCGCGGGTTGGTCTTGCGGATGTGGCCGCTGAACGGGCACTTGCCGCCGTCGTCCGCGTCGAAGGTGAAGTCGTTGCTCACCGGGCCGCCCGCGGGCCTGGCCTTGGCGGTGATCGGGGTGCCGTCCTTGAAGCGTCCGATGAGCATGGCGCCCGCCCTGTCGCGGTCGGCGCCGGCCAGGCCCAGGGTGTCGGCGAGGTCCTGCTCGATCACCTTGAACGCGCGGACGTCCTGCTCCAGCTTCCTGAAGACGAAGTAGCTGCCGAAGTGCCTGCCGGGATTCGGGGCCAGCGGGTCGGCCACCAGGATGTTGCCGAGCGGGAACGCCGGGTTCCAGTGCTTCTTGGGCTCCCTGTCCACCTCGTCCTTGACGAACAGCGGCTGGCTGCGGCCGTCCACGTAGCCGAAGTGCTCGATGCCGTCGCCCGCCGGATTGCGCATGCCCTGGCCCGTCTCCTCGCCCAGCAGCCTGGCGCCGGCGGGCAACTCGCCCAGGATCTCCTCGCGCAGCGCGGCCACCGGCTCGGGGGTCGCGTCGCCGATCAGGATCACGGCGTGGATCTCCCGCTGGTAGCAGTTCTCCCACTGCTCCACGGCCGGATCGTTGACCTCGGCGACCCTGCGCTTCATGCCGTCGCGGAAGGCCTTGTCGCCGAATCTGCGCATGTCCTCGACCGAGTGGCCGAGGTCGCGGTATCCGGCCTTGCTGATGCCGACGCCCACGTAGGGGCTGCCGCTGGTGCGGCTGGTGGCGAAGTCGCGAATCTCTTCCAGGTGCTTGCGGGCCGACTTCATCCTGGTTTCGGCGAGGTGCCGGAGAAAGCGCCGGCCCTCCGGAATGTCATTGAAGCGGATGAACAGGACGGACAAGTGCTCGCGCACGTGCGCGCGCAGGATGTTGGGCTGGAGGTTGTCCAGCATCACCTTGGTGTCCGTGTCGAGCGTGGCCGAGTCCCAGGCCAGGGGTTGTGCGTTGGTCAGATCGACAGGCATTGCCGAGTCCTCTCCCCGTGACGACGATCCGAGCCCCCTGGTCGCGTCATCGGGAATCGGGCACAGCGCGGCTAGCTGTGAATGAGTCCGATATCCCGGTAATTCCAACGCGCCCCATTTATATGACTCCTAGGGGTGCGGCAAAGTTTCCGGTAATTCCGGATGTTTCGATTTCCAGTCTCTTGCTGGGGAGCCGCTACTGCTGAGGGTGTAGCCGAAGGATCAGCCCACAGTCTGATTCGCCGGACCTCCGCATGGTGGGAACCTCGTCGGCATGGACGCACTGCGGAAAGCCCTGGGAGCCCTCTCGGTGGTGTACGCGCTGGTCTTCTGCGTCGGTGCGGTGCTGCACACCGGCGTGGCGATCGGCCCGCTGAGCGAGCCGGTGATCCCCCCGGCCACGATCGCCGAGACGCTCTGCGCCGTGGCCGTGGCCGTCGGCGCGTACGGAGCGCTGTCGGGGCGCCCCTGGGGCTGGGACGGGCTGATCTACACGCACGCCGGCGCGCTGTCGGGGGTGCTGCTCGGCATCCTGGCCCTGGCGTTCGGCGCGGGGGAGGCCACCACCCTCAACACCTGGTACCACCGCATCATGGCGACCTTACTCACGGCCGGCCTCGGCGGCGCCTTCTACGTCTCGAGGGTGCGCAGGTAGTCGGCCGCCTCGGTGAGGTGCTCCTCGTTGAACACGCGGATCCCGTTCAGCTCCAGGAGCGCGGTGGTGACACCCTTGCCGGGCGTGCGGTGGCCCCTGAACGTCCCGTCGTAGATCGACAATGCGCCGCACGACGGGCTGCCCTCCTTCAGCACCGCCAGCCTGACACCGGACGAGCGGGCCACGGCGAGCGCCGCCTGGGCTCCGGCCAGGAACTCGGCCGTCACGTCCGACCCGTCGGTGGCCAGCACCCGGGCCGCGCCCGAGAGCACGGCGGCTCCGCCGACGCCGCCCTCGATCTCGGCGGCGGGCCGGGGGATCGGCAGCCCGCCCTCCACCTCAGGGCAGAACGGCACCAGACGGCCCTCGTCGCGCCAGGCGGCCAGCAGCGCGTCGTGGCTCGTCTTCGCACGACCGTCGTAGCGCACCTTCCGGCCCATCAGGCAGGCACTGACCAGGATCCGTTCCACGTAGTCGATCCTATGCGCGTGCAACGGGCGAGGCACGGGCCGCCGGCTGGGCGTGGGGCGTCCGCGCCTGACGGGTTGGAGGCGTGTGCGGTGGCGCGGTGCTGTCTGTGGAGCGGGTGTCCGCGCTGGTCGGTTGATGTGTGGGCGGGGGTTCTAGGTGCGGCGGATCAGGGTGAGTGGGGCGAGCGAGACGGCCGCCAGGGCGATCGCGCACCAGAACGTGTACGTGAACGGTTGCGCCACTCCTGACCTGGTGAATACCTGCAGCAGCACGGCCAGGAGCGCCACGCCGAACGACGACGCCAGGCGTACCGCGATGTTGTTCAGCGTCGATCCGGCGGGGATGGCCGCCCTGTCGAGGGTCTTGAACGCCGCCGCCGCGACCGACGGCGCCACCAGGCCGTGCCCGAGCCCCAGCACGAACATCGGGACGTACCCGGGAAACGCGACGAAGGCCAGCATCCCGGCGACCGCCACCGCGATGCCCGCCGCACCGACCCCGCGCGGGCCGCTGCGGTCGGTGAGCCTGCCCGCGATCGGCATGGTCAGCGCGGCGCCGACGCCCATCGGGGCCATCAGCAGACCCGCGTCCAGCGCACTGCCGCCCGAGGAGAGCTGGCTGTACAGGGGCACGAGCACGGTGACGCCGAACAGCGCGGCCGAGTAGCAGACCAGTGTGCCGACGGCGGCGGCGAACGTCCGGTCGCCGAACAGCCGCAGGTCGAGCAGAGTGCCCGGGGTGCGCAGGGCGCGGATCACGAAGGCCGCCACCAGAGCCAGCCCGATCCACACGGCCGGATGCGCGAGCGAGGCGCCGTTGCCCACCTCCGACAGGCCGAAGACCAGCCCGGCCAGCCCGGGGGAGAGCAGCACGAGACCCACCACGTCGAGCCTCCCGCCGCGCCGCTGCCGACCGCTCGTGCGCTGGTCTTCCACAAGCTCGGCCCCCGCGTGCTGCCCTTCCGCGTGCGCGGCCTCCGTGTCCTGGCCTCCCGCGTGCGCGGCTGCTGTGTCCTGGCCATCTGCGTGCAGGCCTGCTGTGTGTTGCCCATTCGTGCGTACACCGCCTGCGTGCTCATCACCCCGCTGCTCGGCGTCCGTCCGCCTGCTGTGTGTCGGTTCGGTGTTCGTCGGGGCGGCGTTCGGGAGGAGGAGGATCGCGGCCAGGAGAGCCACGGCGCAGACCGGGACGTTGACCAGGAACAGCCAGCGCCAGTCGAGGCTCTCCACGATCACGCCGCCGAGCACCGGGCCGAGGACCGGGGCCAGCATGGCGGGCACCGAGATCATGGCCATCCCCCTGCCCATCCGCTCCTGGCCGGCGGCCTGGGCGATCATTGCCTGGCCGACCGGCATGAGCAGGCCGCCGCCCAGCCCCTGCACCGCGCGGAACGCCACCAGGCTGCCGACGGACCAGGCCGCCGCGCTGAGCACCGACCCTCCGGTGAACAGCACGAGCGAGGCCAGCCAGACCCCCTTGGCGCCGAACCGTCCGACGGCCCAGCCGGTGATGGGGATCGTCATCGACATGGCCAGCAGGTAGCCGGTGATCACCCACTGCATGGTGGCGAGGGTCGTCTGGAAGTCGCGAGTGAGGGCGTTCACGGCGACGTTCATGATCGTCGTGTCGAGGATCGTCATGATCACGCCGAGTAGTACGACGAGACCGGTGGTTCGAAGCGAGAGCGCTACGCTGTATCGCATGCCGTACAGCGTAGCAGGCATCCGCTACGGCGTAGCGGCCAAGCGGAGGTGTAGCGATGTCCGTACGCTGTATCGTGAGGTGCATGAGTTCTGTCTGGTCGCGTCCTGCGCCGCAGCGGCGTCCCGCGCTGACCCGTGAGGCGATCGTGGCCGCGGCCGTCGCCATCGCCGACGCGGAGGGCCTGGCCGCCGTCTCCATCCGGCGCGTCGCCGCCGAACTCGGCGCGCGGGCCATGAGCCTGTACACGCACATCGAGCGCAAGGAGGACCTCCTCGACCTGATGGCCGACGAGGTGGCCGCCGAGGTGCTGGTGGAGGAGGCGCTGCCCGCCGACTGGCGCGAGGCGACCCTGGTGATCGCCCGCCGCGAGCGCGAGGCCGTCCGGCGCCATCCGTGGCGGGTGGACCTGGTGCCGCAGCGCGTCTCGGTGGGGCCGAACGGGCTGCGCCACGTGGAGCAGTCGCTGGCCGCCCTCGACGGGCTCGCCGTGGACGAGCTGACCAAGTGGCGCATCCTCGCCGCGATCGACGACTACTCGCTGGGCTTCACCATCCGGGAGTCGCTCGAACGCGCCGCGCCGCGCACCGACGGCGTCAACGACGCCGAGCGCGCGGCGGTCGCCGAGCCCTACATGCGGGAGCTGATCGCCAGTGGCGAGTTCCCCCGGCTCGCGCCGATGATCGAGCGAGGGGTCGCCGGCTTCGACGACAACTACGAGCGCGGGCTCAACTGGCTCCTGGACGGAATCGAGGGCGACCTACGCGGGCGATAGCCTTTCCCCCGATGAACACCACCGTTTCCACGATCGTGATCGTCTGGTCGCTGCTGCTCGCGGTGGCGAGCCTGGTCGTCGCGATCCGCAACCGGCCGATGGGCATGGTCCTGCTCGTCGGGTTCGCCGTGCTGGAGGTCGCGGTACTGGTCCAGGCGGGCTTCGTGATCGCGGCCGTGGCCGGCGGGCAGGGCCCGGCCGACAAGGTCACACTCTTCGGGTACGTGGGCGGCCAGATCGTGATCCCGCCCGCCGGGGTCGTGCTGGCGCTGGCCGAGCGGAGCCGGTGGGGGTCCGCGATCCTGGTGGTGGCCGGGTTCGCGATCGCGGTGATGACGGGCCGGCTGTTGCAGATCTGGCAGGGCGGCGCATGACGTCCCCCATCAGCACGGGGCCGGGGCGGGCGCTGCTCGCGGTCTACGGGCTGTTCGCGCTGGCCGCCGGGGCGCGCGCCGCCGTGCAGGTCGTCCTGCGTTTCGACGAGGCGCCGCTGGCCTACTCGCTGTCGGCGTTCGCCGCGCTCGTCTACATCCTGCTCACCGTGGCCCTGGCGCGCGCCGCGCGCCAGGGCCAC
>NZ_JBEXUP010000060.1:0-48959 GCF_040614375.1 Nonomuraea sp. NPDC005983 | reverse complement strand
GGCCTGCCGGCAGCTGGCCTCCTCGGCCCGCCGCCGCATCCGCGCGTCGCAGGCTCCCGCGGCTCCGGCAGCCCAGCAGGCCGGCATCGTCAGGAGCTTCAAGCAGGCCTGGGAAGCCAAGGACATCGATGCCCTCATCGGCCTCCTCGACCCCGACGCCACGGCGATCGCCGACGGTGGCGGCGTGGTCAGCGCCGTGCTCCGCCCGATCGAAGGCGCCGAGCAGATCGCGCGCTACGCGATCGAGATCACCAGCAGGGTACCCGACCTGACGATCCTGGAGCGTAGGGTCAACGGCCAGCCCGGTCTGGTGGCTCAGCACGACGGCGTCACCGTGGTGGTGATGGCGTTCGAGGTCGCAGGCGACCGGATCAAGCATCTCTGGGGGGTACGCAACCCCGACAAGCTCCGGTCGTGGACGGTGGGGCCACAGCACTAGGGCCAACCCAGACGCGCAGCCGTCGGAGCAACCCCTCTAGCGGGTTCGGCCGGTCTGGTGGGCCGCCGGTCTGGTGGGTTCGGGCGGTGGGCACCGGCGGCCCGCCGGGCGCCCGCGGCGCGTCAGGTGGGCAGCGTCAGGTGAGTCAGGTGGGCAGGGCGAGGCCGGCGCGCATGGCGAAGACGACCAGCTGGGCGCGGTCGCGGGCGCGCAGCTTCACCATGGCCCGGCTGACGTGCGTGCGCACGGTCTCGGGGCTGATCACCAGCTCCTTGGCGATCTCCTCGTTCGACCTGCCCGTGGCCACCCACGCGACCAGCTCCCGCTCGCGAGGGGTGAGCGTGTCGAGCCCCTCGACGGGCTCCGTACCGTGCCGCCCGAACAGGCCGATGACCTTCCTGGTGATCGCGGGGGAGAGCAGCGCCTCGCCCGCCGCCACCACGCGGACCGCGTTGACCAGCTCGTCAGGGGCGCTGTCCTTGAGGACGAAGCCGCTGGCCCCGGCCTGGAGGGCGGCGAAGACGTACTCGTCCACGGCGAACGTGGTCACCACCACGATCCTGGTGTCGCTGAGCTGCCGATCGTCGGCGATCGCCCGGAGTGTGGCGAGACCGTCCATGCCGGGCATGCGGATGTCGAGCAGCAGCACGTCGGGGCGGGTCTCCTGGATGAGCTGCAACGCCGCCGCCCCGTCACCCGCCTCGCCGACGCACTCCAGGCCCGGCTCCCGCTCGATGAGCGCCCTCAACCCCATCCGTACGACCGCCTGGTCGTCGGCGATGGCCACCCTGACACCGCCGTCCTGCCGGGCGTGATCGGCCGGAGGGTGTCCGGGCGCGGTGCGACTGGCCGGGCTGTGATCGGCCGGGGTGTGTTCGGGCGCGGTGTGACCGGCCGGGGTGTGTTCGGGTGGGGTCACGCCGCGCCCTGCGGGAACGTGGCGACGACGCGGAAACCGCCGTCCGCGCGGGGGCCGGCGGCGAACTGCCCTCCCGCCGCGGTCACCCGGGCGCGCATTCCCGCGAGCCCCCTGCCCTCGACGGCCCCGGAGTGGCCTTCGTCCGCGCCCACCCGGCCGCTGCCCTGGTCGGCGATCTCCAGGACGAACGCGCCAGGGGCGTGGCTCGCCCGCACCAGCGCCGTCGTCGGACCGGCGTGGCGCAGGACGTTGGTGAGCGACTCGCGGACCACCCGGTACACCGTGTCCTGGAGGTGGGCGGGCACGTCCAGGGTGGCGGGCTCGACGTCCACCGCCAGCCCAGTGGCACGGACGCCGTCGATCAGGCTCGCCAGGTCCTCCCCGCGCGCCGGCCCGTCGCCGCGTACCCAGCCTTCGCCGCGCTCCCTCCCCTCGCCGGGCGCCCGCACGCCGGCAGGTGTCAGGGTGGCTGCGGGTGTCGTCGCGTTGGTGCTCGTCATCGGGTCGTCAGGGCTCTTTGAGGCGACGGCCGAACGCGGTGGGTCGAGGCGGTCGAGGGCCGCGCGGAGCTGGGTGAGTGCCGTCAGGCTGGTCTCCCTGATGGCCTGGAGCGAGGCGCGCGCCTGCTCGGGGTTCTCGTCGAGGGTGACGAGCGCGACGCCCGCCTGCAGGGCGATGGCCGCCAGCCCGTGCCCGGCCGCGTCGTGGACCTCACCGGCGATCCGCGCCCGCTCCAGCGCGATCGCGTCGGCTGCCGACGGTACGAACGCGCTACCGGCGGACGCGCCCAGTTCCTCGCCCACGGGCGTCTCGTGGAGGGTGCGGATGGTCGGGGAGACGTTGAGAGCGGCGGGGATGCCCCAGGCCGTGGCGGGTACGGCGGCCGCCGGCGACGCGGGCCGCGCTTGGCCCGAGTACGCGAGCCCGGACGGCGCGGACGGCGCGGACGGAGAGGCGAGGGCCGGGGGTGAGGAGGTGTCGCGCGCGAGGGCCGGGAGCGGCGGGGTGGTGTCGGACGCGTGCGCAGGAGGCGGCGGGGTGGCGTCGGCGGCGGCTGCCGCAGCGGCGGCGCGGGCCTGCGCCAGGCCGCTGAACGACCACGGGACGGCGAGCCAGCCCGCCCACGCCAGCATGACCACGACCGGGACGTCGCCGAGCCGGGCCAGGCGCGACAGCGTGGCGAGCGGCCCGCGCAGGCGGCCGCTCTTGTGCGTGTGCTCGGTCACCATCCTCCAACCAGCCGCTGCTGCTCCTCGGCCCGCCGTGCGAGGGTGCGGCGGCTTCGGGCCACCAGCGGCTCGGAGCCAGGCTCGTGCAGCCCCGATCCTAGCCAGTTTCAGAGCGTGCGGTTCGAGCTCGGCTCTCCCAGCCCCCAAGAGATGATCTTCCGCAGAGTGATCCGGATGAGCTCGGGGCTGAAGCCGGGGAAGGGCGGCTGCTGGGCGGTGAGGGCCCGCGGATCTCGGCGCCCCGGACGGTCCACGGGGGTGGTGGACGCCGGCTGAGGTCAGCCGGCTTCGCCGGTGAGCCAGCGCAGCGGGTTGTCGTGGGTGATGACGCGGATGGTGTCCTCGTCGACGCCCACCTCCCGCAGGCGCGGCAGCAGCGCGTGGAAGAGCTGGGCGTATCCCGCTCCGCCGTACTTCTGCAGGTGCGCCACCCGGCAGACGCCGGTGCTCAGCAGCAGGCGGTCGGCGTGGCCGTCGTCGATGAGGCCGAGCGCGGTCCTGGCCGCCTGGTCGGGGCCGTGGGTGAGCGCGCCGAGGCTGACGTAGGCGCCCGCTTCGGCGATCTTGCGGGCGATGACGGGGTCGGTGCCGGCGTAGCCGACGGCGACCTTGGAGCCCGGCAGGCCCTGGGTGAGGAGGATCTCCAGCAGGCCGAGCCCGTCCTGGCCGTACGTGGCGACCGGCAGGTGGGTCGCCAGGGAGGCGTGCGCGGCGGCGATGAGGGCGCGCTCCTCGGCGGGGGTGGGCTCGGCGCCCCAGGCGCCGACCTCGCCGATGACGCCGGGGAACACGCCGCTGCTGTCGAGGCCGTCGGTGATCTCGCTCATCAGGCGCCTGGTGAGCGTGCTGACGTCCGCGTCGGCCAGGTCGGCGAACGGCTGCGTCGCCAGGCCGGTCGAGGCCACCACGGGGACCCGGCTGCCCGCGGCGACGCGCGCCAGGGTGGCGGCGTCGCGCCCCATCCCCATGCAGGTCAGCTCGACCACGAGGTTGAGCTGGTCGGACTGTCGCAGACCGAGGAGTTCGGCGGTGACCGTCTGCTCCTCATCCAGCCAGCGGTGCGGGTCGGAGTCGATGCCGACCGCCCAGCGCATGTCGGTGCGCAGATGCTCATGGGGGAGAACGGCACCGTTGACGGCGGCCGCGCGGATCGGGCCGGTGACGGTGCGTAGCATGACCTCGGGCATAGTGGACCTTAACCGATGCTTGCCGGATCTCGCCTGTAAAGACGTGAAATTTTACTGTCTGGGTAGTTTGGCGGTTGAGTGCGAGAGTCAAGCGTTGCGTGCGGCCTCTCCCGGTCGCCGCCCGTATCCTGGAGGGCACATCTACGTCCGGGGGGAGACGTGCCCATCCAGAACTTCGAAACCGGCGACGCCGACGCCATGAAGGAAGAGGCGGCCGCCCGTTCCGCCATGCCCGCCCGCACCGGCCTGCAGGGCCGGCTTGACGGCATCAGGGCCACCCGCACGGGGGCGCTCACCCTGAAGATCGTGATCGGCGTGATCGGCGCCGTCATGGTGGGCGGCGGGCTGATCATGGTGCCGTTCCCCGGGCCCGGGTGGCTGGTCGTGTTCGCCGGGCTGGCCGTGCTCGCCACCGAGTTCCACTGGGCGCACAAGGTGCTGGAGTTCGGCAAGCGCACACTGCACGCCTGGACCGAGTGGTACAAGCGGCAGGGCTGGACGATCCGCATCCTGGTGCTGGTCGTGACCGTCGCCGCCGCCGCGGTGATCGTCTACTTCGGCATGCGGACCGTCGGCATCGATCTCCTTGAGTGGGGCCGGAAACTGCTCTGAGACCCGCTCGCTATCGATCGGCGACTGGCGCGGCCTGGCTGTCTATTCTGCGGGCGTGCTAGCCGAACTCACCCTCGCGCTGTCGTTGACCATGCCGCTCCCCGGAACCGGGGTGACATATCTCGATAAGACAGGCGATCCCGTCCGGGTCGTCGCGTACGGACTCGGCACCAAGAGCGTCTACCTGCGCAACCGCGACGGCACCGCGTTCACCCAGCAGAAGGGCGTCGAGGAGGCCGCGCTCTCGCCTGACGGCCGCGCCGTCGCCGCGGTCGCCGGAAGCTACCGCTCGGGCTACGACGAGCTCCTTCTCACCGACCGGGGCACCGGCGCGGTCCGCCGGATCCGCACCGTCAAGCAGCCGCTCACCGCCTCCTACGCGTCCTGGTCCCGCGACAGCGCCAAGGTCGCCCTCACCGTCGAGCGCAAGGACGGCGGCAAGTGGCGCAGCACCGGCTTCGCCGTCGTCGACGTGAAGACCGGCTCCACCAGCACGGTCACCCTGACGGGCGTCGACAGCGGCACCACCTTCTGGTGGAACCCCGACGGCAACCTCGTCGCCAGGTACGGCACCGGCCTGCGCGTCTACCGCCCCAGCGACGGCGCGGTGGTGAGCACCCAGCCGGGCCTCGGCCGGCCGACGGGGCCGGAGCGGTCGTACTCGCCGTCGGGCAAACGGCTGGCCACGTGGTGCCCGTCGCAGTTCAAGGAGCAGCTCTGCGTGGTCGACCCGGCCAAGGGCACGATCACCAGGCGCGTGGCGGCGCAGCCGGTGGCGCTGTTCGGCTGGTGGGACGAGGACCACGTGATCGCCGCCACGGCGTACCGGGGCGCGTACCGGCTGTCGGTGCTGGACCTGAACGGGAAGTCGACCCGGGTGCTCGCCGCCGTCACGCGCAAGACGTGGGACGGCGGCTTCTGGGTGGCCTTCGCCAGGAACTAGAGGTACAGCCCAGTGCCGTGGTCGGTCTCCTGGGTGGCCACCGCGTGCAGGTCGCGCTCGCGCATGACCAGGTACACCCGCGCGTGCAGCTCCACCTCGAACTGGTCTTCGGGGTTGAGCAGGACCTTGTCGCCCACCTTGACCGAGCGCACGTTCGCCCCGACGCCGCAGACCTCGCCCCAGGCCAGGCGGTTGGCCAGCTTAACGGTCGCCGGGATGACGATCCCGGAACCGCTCCGGCGCTCCTCGGCCTCGTGCTCCAGCCGGAGCATGACCCGGTCGTGCAGCATCTGGATCTCGAACTTAGGCTCTACCACAACGGGAAGTTTACGTGCCCGCCCGAAAACTCGTACGTACCCGCCGTGCGCTTACCAGCGGCCGCCGGTGACCTGCGGCTCACGAAGCCCTGAGGCGTCACGGAAGCTTGAGGACGGCGAACACCGGCCGGTGGTCGGTGCCCGCCAGCGGGTGGACGCCGTACGAGGTCACCGTCATCCGGGCGTCCGCCAGCACGTGGTCGATGACCACACCCGGAAACCGGCTGTAGCCGGGCTGCGGCCAGGTCGCCGTGAAGCCCTGCCCTGTCGCGTCGCCCGCGTCCCGGTAGCCCGCCGCCAGCAGGGCGCGCAGCGGCTGGTGGTCGAGGGTGGCGTTGAAGTCGCCGGCCAGCACGCGCGGCTGCCCGCCCCCGCGGGGCAGCGCGTCCAGTCCGGCCCGCCAGCACGTCAGGCTCTCGCGGCGCTTGGGAGGGCACGGGTGGACGGAGACGATCTCCACCCGCGCCCCGCCCGGCTCCGCCAGCACCGCCCTGGCCTGCGTGAACCGGATCGTGATCGGCTCGGCGGCGGTCAGCGGGTACCGGGAGTAGACGCCCGACCCGCTCGCCCCCGGACCGGGCAGCTCGACCGCGTGCGGAAGCGCCCTGCGGATCTCGCCCAGCCGCTCGGCGGCCTCGGGGGTGAGCTCCTGCAGGGTCAGCACGTCCGGTCTGAGCCGGGTGACCAGTGCCGTCAGCTCCTCCGGGTCGGCCGAGCCCACCATCAGGTTCGCCGCCAGCACCCGCAGTTCCCGCCCCCGAGCGGGAACCGCGCCGTCGGACACGCCCCTGGGCAGCACGGCGGCGGCCAACGCCACGGCGACGACCAGCGCGACCGCGCCCGCCGTCCATCTCCTGAGCGCCGCCGCCCCGACCAGGACGAGCACGGACGCCGCCGCGGCGTACGGCGTGTACGCCGCCACCGGCGCCCACGGCCACGGCCCCTCGAACCCGCCGACCCTCAGCACCGCCCATGCCGCGAACGGCGTCACAGCGAGCCAGACCAGCCCACTCACCAGAACTCGCACACGCACCTCCGACTCTGTATCGCCACGAACCCCCAAGAAGGTTCATGAGATGGTGTGCACCATGCGCGACGTGGAAGCCAGGGTGCTGAGCGCCATCGACGAGGCGGAGACCGTCAACCTGCTGGCCGAGACCGTCAGGGTGCCCAGCGTCACGGGCACGGACGCCGAGTCTGACCTGCAGCACCGTTTCGCCGGGATGCTCGCCGAGGCGGGCATGGACGTGGACGTCTGGAAGCTCGACCTCGACGACCTCAGGCGGCGCGCGGGCTTCCCCGGCACCGAGGCCCCGAGGACGGAGGGGTACGGCGTGGCGGCCGTCACCGGAGGGGAGGGCGTTCCGGCGCTCGCCCTGCAGGGCCACGTGGACGTCGTCCCGACCGGTGACCTGGCCAAGTGGGAGGGCAGCGACCCGTTCGCGGCCCGCATCGCCGGAGGCGTCCTGCACGGCAGGGGCGCCTGCGACATGAAGGCGGGGCTCGTCGCCAACCTGGCCGTGGTCCGCGCGCTGAAGCGGGCGGGCGTCAGCCTGGACCGGCCGCTCGCCGTGCACTGCGTGATCAGCGAGGAGGACGGCGGCCTCGGCGCGTTCGCGACCCTGGCCAGGGGCCACACCGCGGAGGCGGCCGTCATCACCGAGCCGACGAGCGGCGCCGTGATCACCGCGAACGCGGGCGCGCTGACGTTCCGGCTGGAGGTCGCCGGCCGGGCGGCGCACGGCGCCACCCGGTACGAGGGGGTCAACGCGGTCGAGGTGTTCTGGCCGGTGTTCGAGGCGATCAGGCGGCTGGAGGCCGAGCGCAACCGCGACCTGCCGGGCGTCTTCGACGGCAACGCGATGCCGTACCCGATCGAGATCGGCACCGTGCGGGCGGGCGACTGGGCGAGCAGCGTCCCCGACCTGCTCGTCGCCGAGGGACGCCTGGGGGTCCGGCTCGATGAGGACCCCGCCGAGGCGCGGGCCGCGTTCGAGGAGGCCGTGCTGGGCACCGCGCACCCGTGGCTGCGCGCCAACCCGCCCGCGGTGACCTGGCCGGGCGGGCAGTTCGCCAGCGGGCGGCTGCCCGCCGGGCACCCGCTGCTCGACGAGGTGCGCAGGGCCGTCGCCGACACGGCGGGCCGGACGATCGCCGAGGCGGCCGCGCCGTACGGGAGCGACCTGCGGCTGTACGCGGCGGGCGGCGTCCCGTCGCTGCACTACGGCCCGGGGGACGTGCGGTTCGCGCACGCTCCCAGAGAGCAGGTGGAGCTGAGCGAGCTGCTGGAGGTGACCAGGGCGCTGGCGCTGCTCGCGGTGCGCCGCTGCGGTGCCCGCTGACCCGGTGGCGCTCGCGGTGCGCCGCCGCTGAGTCCGCTGACCCCGGTGGCGCGCGCCGCGTTTGCAGCCCCGAGATGAATGGGACTACAGTCCGATTCGTGGAATCCTTGGAGCTGCTGCGGTCCCGTCCGGTGCGGGAGCGGGCGGACGCGGCGCGCAACAGGGAGAAGGTGCTCGCCGCCGCGGCCAAGCTGTTCGCCGAGAAGGGCGTCGAGGCGGTCTCGATGGACGCGATCGCCGCCGAAGCCGAAGTCGGCAAGGGCACCCTTTTCCGCAGATTCGGCGACAAGTCCGGGCTCGCGGTGGCGCTGCTGGACGCGCGGGAGCACGAGCTCCAGGAGCGCATCCTCTCGGGCCCGCCCCCGCTCGGCCCCGGCGCCGTGGCCCGCGACCGGCTGGTGGCCTTCTTCACCGCGTACCTCGACTACCTGCTCGCCCACCTGGACCTGGTACGGATGTCCGAGACGGCCAGCCAGGGCGCGCGCTACCGGATCGGCGCCTACCGTTTCTGGCACCGCCACGTCGCCATCCTCCTCGCCGAGGCCGCCCCGGGCCGCGACGCCGACGCGCTCTCGCACACCCTGCTCGCCGCCGTCGCCGCCGAGGTCGTGGGGGTTCTGCGCGACGAGCTCGGCGAGGCCCGCGCGAGAGCGGGCGTCACCGAGCTGGCCCGCGCGGTGTGCTCAGGATCGTGACCGGACGGCCGCCCGGCGGCGCGACTCCGGCACGATCAGGGGAGTGCCCGACCGCGGGTCCTCGATGATCTCGCACCGCACGTCGAAGACCCGTTCCACCAGCTCCGGCGTGACGACCTCCGACGGGTCGCCCTCGAGGGGTACGCGGCCGTCATGGAGGAGCTCGCGGCCAACCTGGAGAAGGCTAGTAAGCTCCCCTGACCTCGACGATCTCGGCGAGGGGGAACTCCAGGTAGTCGCCGGCCTCCTCGCACCAGGCGTCGAGCACGCCGCCGCGCAGCTCGCCGTGGCTGATCGTGGCGGTCAGGCCGTCGGTCAGCGTGATGCCCGCGCGCACGCCCCGGTCGACGACGAAGCCGAGCAGCGACTGCTGCGCCGTCGCCAGCCTGGTGGCCATCCGGCCGATGACCGCCCAGGTGCGCCCGTTCTGCTCGTTCGCGTTCTGACCTGCGGCGATCAGGCGGCGGGCGTGCTCGTGCGGGTCGGGTGCGGGCTCGGCGAAGGCGTGGTGCGGAGCCGCGAAGTCGGACAGCTCCGCGACCTGGCCGCCGGGCAGCAGGATCAGCTTGCCGTTGCGCGGCTCCGCGGCCCGGGTGCGGTGGATCGCGATCTCGCCGGTGTCGGAGACGGCCACCGGAGAGTAGCCGTTCTCACGCAGCGCGGCGAGCGTCGGCTCCGGCCCCACCGAGCTCACCAGCACGGTGGGCGCGAGCAGGCGCAGGCCGAGCCGGGCCAGCCGCCGGTGCGAGGCGATCTCCGAAAGCAGCGCGGAGTCGGACGCCTGCACCACGCAGCCGACCGTGCTGACCGTCACCTCGCCGTGCCTGCGGGCCGTGTCGCGCACCAGGTACTCCAGCGGCTGCGGGATCGTACCGACCCCGGCCAGCTCGTCCAGCAGCTCGTCGGCGTCGAAGCCGCGGTCGAGCGCCCGGCGCAGGCTCTCGGTGCTGAACCGCCACACCGACGCCGCGCCCCGCGACTCGCGTTCGGCGACTCGGTCGAGCAGCGCGGCCAGCTCCGCCGAGGGCGGCCCCGTCACGACGGCGGTCAGGTCGGGCCCGAAAAGGGCGCTTCTGCGGACGCTGGCCAGCGCCCTCGTGGACGCCTCCACCAGCGCCGGATCGTGCTCCACCAGGGGCACCGTGTCGTCGTTCTCGTCGCCGGCGCTCGCGGCCAGCCCCGCCAGCGCCCTGCCGAGGTCGGTGAGCGTGTCGTTGGCGAGCAGGCCGAGCAGCCTGGCCTCGGCCAGCACCGCGGGGGCGCACTCGGCGAGCAGCGCCTGGTCGAGCAGCGGCGCGTTCCAGTGGACGTTGCGCACCAGGCCGCTCTGGCCGGCGAAGGCCGTGCCCGAGGGCAGGGCGGTGAGCGCCGACAGCACGGCCCGCCGCACCCGGGCCACGGCGCTGCCCGACTGGTCGTCGCCCAGCACCGTGCCGTACTTGCCGTCGATCTTCCGCAGGGACGAGCGTTCCATCCGCCACCAGGCCGACAGCAGCACCCGCAGCCGGGCCGAGCCCTCGTCGAGCCGCCAGCGGTCGTACCGCTCGGTCGGGACCATCCCGGCCGACTGCTCGTCCCAGGCCAGCAGCCGGGCCACCGCGCAGATCTCCAGCAGCAGCCGGGTCTCGTCCTCGTCGCAGCCGGTCTCCTTGGCCACCCTGCGCACCTCGCGGACGCCCACGCCGCCCGTCTTGAGCAGCGGCAGCGGCACCTTGGAGGTGTTGTCGAGCAGCGCCGCGCACCGTTCGACCACGTGCGGCGCGGCGAGCGTCATCAGGTGGTCGGCCTCTTCCGGGTCGACAGGGAGGGCGGCGATCTCGGGCGCGTCCGGCGTGAAGGGCGGGTGGTAGGAGGGGCCGCGCAGGCAGAGCGCCACCTCACGCGGCATCTCGGCCACGTGCCAGCTCGGACGGTAGAGCAGGCCGTGGTCCGCGGCCCACTTCTCGGGCGTGCCCGGCATGACGAACCTGCCGCCCTCGACGTCGCGCACCGGGCCGTCCCAGGCGAAGCCGTCGAGGAGCGGGCGGGTGCCGTCGGGGGCGTCGCGCAGCAGCGCGTCGAGCCGGTCGGGGTCGCCGAGCGTCTCGGCGGCCCTGGCGATCGTGCGGCGCTTGTTGCCGTGGGGCGGCAGGCCGAGGTTGCGGGCGAGCGCGCGCAGCATGTCGTTGCTGATCGTCCACGAGTTCAGGTAGTGGTCGAGCGGCTCGCCGAGGCCCAGCGGAGCGGTCCACCAGCGCGCGACCCCGTCGGCCAGGTGGACGACGCCGTCGGCGCCCGGCCAGGCGAGCGCGTGGTCGTACAGACGGTCGAGCCAGGGCGTCAGTTCGGCGGCGGGGACGCCGACGAAGGCGGCCAGCCGCTCGGGAGTGGTCTCCCGCAGGGCCAGGCAGGCCTGGGCCAGTTCCAAGCACGGAAGCGGTAACCCCCGCATCGCCTCCATCACGGCGAAACCGTTGCCGAGGCGCTGGGCCAGCGTGTCGAGCCGCCGCGGCCACGGCGCCGCGATGGCGTCGGGCCGGTTCGCGAGAATGCGGCCCAGTCGGTCTTCTTCTAGTGTTCGCAGCCAGCCGAGCAGGTGATCATCCATCGGTCAGCACTCTCGTGGGGTCGCGCGCGGGACTCACCGTGAGCCATGGCCATCCACGGTAGTGCAGAAGACCCCCGGTCAGGAGAGGACTGCCCAGACGATCTTCCCGTGTGGCGAGAGTGCCGACCAGCCCCAGCGGTGGCTGAGCGACTCGACGATGTGCAGCCCCAGGCCGCCCGCGTCGAGCGGGCCCGGGTAGCGCAGCACCGGCACCGAGGAGGCGGGGTCGGTGAAGGCGCTGGTGACCAGCGGGCCCCGCCGTACCAGCGACATGTGCACGGGACGCTCGCAGCTCGGCTCCGGCAGGCGCAGGCCGTGCCGTAACGCGTTGGTCGCCAGTTCCGAGACCACCAGTTCCATGTTCTCGATCAGCTCCTTCATCCCCCAGCCCGTCAACGTGCCGGTGGTGAAGCTGCGAGCCGCGTGAATCGAGGAGGCGGTGGGCGGGAGCACGAACGTGGCGCTCGCGGACGGTCCGGCGACCAGCAGGTCGCGCGCCGCCTCTGGCCACCAGCCGACCGGGGGCCACCAGTCGAACGTGGTCCACTGGCCGTGTGCCGTGGGGGATTGCACGTTGATCATTCTGCTGGAAACTCTCGTGCAGGTGCAAGAGCGAATGCACGTGCAGGCACACCATGCAACCGCTACGGTTGGCCATCAAATGGTCAATGTGGGGGAAAGGGGATCTTGGCCGCGGCCCATGATCTTTCGGCCGTGAAGTGACAGACTGTGTGGCTAGGAGACGACCAAGGAGCAGCACGTGTCCCTCGATCCGCCCGGTTCAGGTTCGACGGTTCGGCGCATCATGCTCGGGGCAAGCCTGAGACGCCTGCGCGAAGCCAGCGAGCTCACTCGTGACCAGGCCGGTTTCCACATCCGGGCGTCCGAGTCCAAGATCAGCCGGATGGAGCTCGGACGGGTCGGATTCAAGACACGTGACGTGGAAGACCTGCTCACCCTGTACGGCGTCGTCGACGATGCCGAACGCCGTGCCCTGCTCGAAATGGTCCGCGAAGCCAACACCCCCGGGTGGTGGCACAAGTATTCGGCCGAGCTGCCGGGGTGGTTCACCACCTATGTGGGGTTGGAGGAGGCCGCGAGCGTGATCCGCACCTATGAGGTGCAGTTCGTGCCCGGCCTGCTGCAGACGGCCAACTACGCACGAGCGGTCTTCCGGCTCGGGAACCCCGATGAGAGCCCGGAGAAGATCGAACGCCGCGTGCATCTGCGCATGCAGCGGCAGGAGCGCTTCACGCAGAAGGACGGCCCGCGGCTGTGGGCGGTCATCGACGAGGCGACTCTCAAGCGGACCATCGGCGGGCGGGAGGTCATGTCCGAGCAGCTTCAGCATCTGCTGGAAGTCGCCGCCCTTCCCAACATCACCATTCAGGTGATGCCCTTCCGGTTCGGCATGCACGCCGCTGAAGGGGGCGCGTTCAGCATCTTGCGGTTTCCCGAGTCCGACTTGTCGGACGTTGTCTACGTCGAGCAGCTCTGGGGTGCCCTGTACCTGGACAAGCGTGAGGACATCGACCCGTATCTCACCGCCATGGAGCAGCTGTGCGTGGAGAGCACCACGCCAGGAGGCACCGTCGAGCTCATCGGCGGTCTTCTCAGAAAGATGTAGATGAAGCAGAACTACAACGGCATGCCCGCGACCGACCTCGCTCAGGTCGCCTGGCGTAAGAGCCGTTACAGCAACTCGCAGGGCAACTGCGTGGAGCTCGCGGAGCTCCCCGACGGTGCGATCGCGGTGCGCAACTCACGCTTCCCCGACGGCCCGGCTCTGATCTACACCCGCGACGAGATCCGGGCCCTGGTGCTCGGTGTGAAGGACGGAGAGTTCGACGGCCTGCTGGTGTAACGGCCTGTTAACCTCCGGCGTGCTCGATTTACGGGGGCGCGCCGGAGGCGTAACCGCCCGGTCTCGTCATACCGACAAGCTCGGGACATGCTCGACCAGATGACTCTCTATCCGATCGCCGACGACGTGCTTTTCGCGCCCGGCGGCAAGGTTGTGATCCGCACCTACGGTGTCGCGCCCGTGGCCTCGGGTGGCTCCGTCGCCTACCGCACCTGGGTTACGGGCCTGCGTGACCAGCCGCGTTACTGGCACTGGGGGCACTTCGAGGACGCCACGTCCGGGCACCGCAGGGTCCTGGAATGGCTGACGGGCAGGGGGCCGCAGCCGTCCCAGGCGCTCGCCTGATCCATGCTATCTTGAGGCCAAGCAATCGCTTGGTCGAGGAGGCGTGGTGCGGCGCGAGATCTTCCTTCTCGAAGAGGTCGACTTCAGGCCGATGAACTCGCGGCGACCGCTGGAGTACCTGACCTGGCTCACCCGCTACAAGAAACAGGACGAGACGCGCTCGGTGCCCACGCTGACGTCGGGCATGTCGATCAGGTCGCGCGACATCCACCTCGCGGGGGCGTTCTACGCCGTCGGCATCACCGGCCACCCCCAGTTCAAGGTCGTCACGCTCTGGCAGTGCCGCGGCGGCTGGGACGGCGGCTGGCGGCAGATGATGGAGATCTACCAGGGCGTGGACGAGCGCCTGTTCCTGTCGGACATCGACGACCTGCGCTTCTCCGCGTTCTCCCGGCCGCTCGGAGCCGTGCCCGGCTGCCCGCCCATGGACGAGCTGCCGGCCGAGCCCTTCTACCTCTTCGAGAGCGCCCGGGTACGTCCGGGGGCCGCGCTCGACTACCTCGAAGCCGTCCGCACGGAGCGCGCCCCGCTGCTGGCGGAGCACGGCCACCGCCTGGTGGGCCTGTATGAGGTGCTGTTCTGCGACACCGAGGCCGTCACCCTCTGGTCGGTGTCGCTCGACGACCACCTCGCCATGCAACGCGCCCGGGACGCCGCCCTGGGCCTGGACGACGAGGTCGCCCCCGATCCCCGTCTGCTCCAGTGGAGCAAGCGGGCTCGGGAGTTCCTGGAAGGCCCGTGGAGGGAAACGATGCTGGCCCGCCCGCAACCTAGGGAGCAGCAGACCAGCGGGTGACGCGGCGGAGGACGTACTCGATCGGCCCGTACCGGTGCCCGCGCAGCCACCAGGCGCTCACCGCCAGCAGCACCCCGTAGATCACCACGGCGACCCCCATCACGGCGACGGGCGGCAGCTTGCCGGCGAGCCCCAGCCCGTACCCGGTGAAGATCAGGCAGCACAGCACCGACTGCCCGACGTAGTTGGACGCCGCCACCCGCCCGGCCGGCGACAGCACCCCCACGACAGCGGGAAACCGCTTGAGCATCCGCAGCACGGTGACCACGTAGGCGGCGGTCAGCAGCACGGACGTCACGTCGTTCACGGCCAGCGCGACCAGCTGCAACGCGCCCTCGAAGTGCGACATCCAGGCGAAGAAGACCGCGGCGGGCAACCCGACGCCGAAGCCCACCCATTGGATGCGCGGCACCAGATGGGCCCACCGCTCCGGCTCCTCGAACAGCCGCGCCCTTCCCGCCGCCAGCCCGAACAGGAACAGCGCCATCGCCATCGGCCCCTGCCCGATCCACACGAGCCCGGCAAGTGCCGGGTAGGTCTCCACCTGGAAGGTCAGGAAGCTCAACGGCCCGCCGGTGACCAGCGCCTCCGCCCGCGCCGCGGCCGCCGGATCCACCGCCGCCGTCGCCGTGCCGGACGGGTCGAGCAGGGACAGCCCGGCCAGCAGCAGCCAGATCACCGACATGGCGCCGATGATGACGCAGCCGGCGACGACCGCCTTCCTGGGCGGGACGTTGCGCACGGCCAGCAGGATCAGCCCGAGCGCGGCGTACAGCGTCAGGATGTCGCCGACCCACAGCAGGATGCCGTGCAGGACCCCGATCACGAACAGCCCGAGGCAGCGCCGCAGCATCCTGGCCTTCACGTGCGTCCCGTCGCGCGTCTGGAGCGTGAAGGAGTACCCGAACAGGAAGGAGAAGAGGATGTAGAACTTGGTGAGCACGAGGGTGCTCACGAGGAAGGCGACGGGGCCGTCGGTGATGGGCATCGTGCCCCCTCCCACCGCGTAGCCGGGGTCGGCGAAGAACCCGATGTTCGCCACCAGGATGCCGGCGAGCGCGAACCCTCGCACGGCGTCGATCTCGTGTACGCGCCTGGCGATCGAGCGCCGTGGCGCCTCGGCCTGTGTCATGCCCCTGACGCTAGAGACGCGTCCTGCCCGGGCACATCGGTCCTTGGCAGCGGCCGTAGCCGACCAAAGTAGGGGGCGATCACCGCCCGTCGGACCGGCGAGGCGTGGTCCCGGTCGCGGACCAGCCTCGCCGTGAGTGGTTCAGACTCAGGTGGCCGGGGCGTTCCAGGTGGTCACGACGGGTTCGGCGTGTTCGAAGCCGAGGCGGGAGTAGGTGCCCGTGTCGAGCTTGAACAGGCGTCCGTCCTGCGGTGGCAGGCCCAGCCAGCGGGCGGCGAGCACTCTCAGGATGTGGCCGTGCGCGACCAGCGCCACTCGTCCCTCCGTCTGCCTGGCGCGGGCGATCACGCGGTCGGCGCGGGCGCCCACCTGTTCCACGCTCTCGCCGGGATGCTGCGCGTCACCCGGGATCACGCCGTCGCGCCACAGGTACCAGCCGGGGTGTGACTTGCGGATCTCCGGCGTGGTGACGCCCTCATAGCCGCCGTAGTCAAACTCCCACAGGTGGGGGTCCACCTCGTAGTCGGCCAGCCCGGCGAGCTCCGCGGTGCGGCGGGCGCGCTGCGCGGGCGAGACGAGCACCAGATCGAACGTACACGCCTTGACCACGGAGGCGAGCGCGCGAGCCTGCTCCTCTCCAGCGGACGTCAACGGCACGTCGGTCAGCCCGGTGTGCCTGCCCGTCCGGCTCCATTCGGTTTCACCATGCCTGAGCAGCAACATCTCATTCATGTGCACCATCATCCGGCACGCTTGACCTCAACCTTGCTTCAGGTACCAAGCTGGGGCGCATGCACGCAATCACGCTTCACTCTTACGGCCCCGCTGAGAACCTGCGCCTGGAGACCGTCCCTGATCCCGAGCCGGGGCCGGGGCAGGTCCGCATCGCCGTGCACGCCGCCGGGCTGCACTTCATGGAGACCCAGCTGCGCAGGGGCGTCCCCGTCGGGCCGCACCCGGCGCCGGACCTGCCCGCGATCCTCGGCAGCGAGGTGGCGGGGCTGGTCGACGCGGTGGGGGACGGCGCCGACTCCGCTCTGCTGGGAAGGCGCGTGGTGACGTCCAGCGTGACGTCCGGCGGGTACGCCTCGCTGGCCGTCGCGCCGGCGGCGGACGTGACGGCCCTTCCCGATCATCTCGGGTACGGCGCCGCGGTCGCGATGAGCACCACCGGCGCCACCACCATGGGACTGCTGGAGCTCGCCCCCGTGACGGCGTCCGATGTGGTGCTGGCGACGGCCGCCGCCGGCGGGATCGGCACGCTGCTGGTGCGGCACGCCCGCCGCGTGGGGGCGACGGTCGTGGGCGCGGCGGGCGGCGCCGCGAAGGCGGCCCGCGCCCGGGAGCTGGGCGCGGACGTCGCGGTGGACTACACCCGGCCCGGCTGGACGGAGCTGGTACGCGAGGCGGTGGGCGAGGTGAGCGTGGTGTTCGACGGGGTCGGCGGGCCCCTGGCCCGCGCCGCCTTCGGGCTGCTGGCGAGAGGCGGTCGTCACGTGGTGTTCGGCCAGGCCTCGGGGGAGTGGTTCGCGCCGGACGACAGCGAGCTGAAGTCCCGTGAGGTCACCCGCTTCGACGGCATCGGCTACCTGCTCGGCCGCCCGGGCGGCGTGGCCGACCTGCAGGACAAGGCCCTGCGAGCCGCCGCCGACGGCCTCCTGGAACCGGCGGTCCAGCCCTTCCGCCTGGCGGAGGCCGCCGCCGCGCACGCCGCCCTGGAAGCCAGGAACACGATGGGCAAGGTGGTGCTGGCCGTGTGAGTGGCGGTGGCTCGGCCGCGTTCGGTGTGGTGCCCACACGAGCGTTGTCGGCGGTGGGGGTTGATCAATGAGGACGCCTCCGGCGTGGTGTGCGCGTCGGAGTGCCCTCAGGTGCTGGCGAGTTCCTCGACTACCGGGGTGAACGCTTTCAGGTCGCGTTCGTGGTGGAGTACGAAGTACGAAATGTCGTGGCCGTCTCGCCAATAGCGCAATTTGTCCACGATGTCGTGATGGGTGCCTAGGAGGACCTGAGGGGTGTCGTCCAGCGACCGGGTGTCGGCGGCGCTCCACGTCTCCTCGGCCTTGCGGACGCCCACCTGCATCACGCTGGTGCCCAGTTCGAGGTGCTCGTACCGGGCTCCGGCCGCCTCCCTGGCCACCCGGAGCTTGCCCAGGAACGCCTCCACCCCGCCGTCGCCTCCGTCGGGGCCGGTCCCGTCGGCGCGGACCCGCATCCCGATGTTGACCACGTCGGCCTCGCGGGCGGCGAGCCGCAGCATCTGTGGGCCGCCACCGCCGAGAAGCAGCCGTGGGTTCGGCCGCTGTACGGGCTTCGGCTGCTGGTCGAGCTTCGAAATCCGGTAGTGCGTCCCCTCGAAATCGAATGCGCCCTCGCTCCACAGCCCTTTGAGCACGGTGACGGCCTCGCGCAGCCGGTCCACCCGGACACCGGGGGGCTCGAACCCGAGCCCGCTCGCCGCGTAGTCGGACGCCATCCAGCCCGTCCCCAGCCCGACCTCCACCCGCCCCTCGGACAGGACGTCCAGGGTCGCGACCTCCTTGGCGAGCACGGCCGGGTGCCGGAAGTCGTTGGCGAACACCAGCGTCCCCACCCTCAGGCGGCTGGTGGCGCAGGCGGCGGCGGCCAGCGACGCGACAGGCGCGAACCTCGGCCCGACCAGGTGGTCCGGGACGAGCAGCACGTCGAACCCGGACTCTTCCAGCTGACGGGCCTTCGCGGCCCAGGCCTTCCCGGACGCCGCCTGCCTGACCACCGCCCCGAACCTGAACCGCCGCACTCCGCCACCCCTCTCATGAGACAAGCAGGCGCTTGGCTAGGAGTGTACGCGAGGGCGGACTCCCTGCGCGCCGCCCTCCGTGAGAGCGGGGTCGCCATGGCGAAGATGAGAATCGCGCCGACCGGGCCCGGTGCATGCCTGCCCGCTCCAAGATGCGCGAGGTCTACCAAGCGCTTGCTACAGATGCGAGACTGAGGCATGGACATCGCGGTGCGTCAGGCGACGGACGACGAGGTCGGCTTCTTCCAGGAGCATGGCTGGGTGCGGCTGCCCGGCCTGGTCGGCCCCGGGGACGTGGCGGCGTTGCGGGAGCGGGCCGTGGCGCACGTGACGGCTCGGGGCGCGGCAGGGCCCGGTGCCGTAGAGCGGGGGACACTGGTTGACCGGGCGTTCGGGCAGAGCAGGGACATCGGCGAGAGCGACGAGCTGTTCGGGGCGCTGGCGCTCGCCGCGGAGATGGGCCGAAACGCCGTCCGGCTGCTGCACGGCGTGCGGGCCGTCCGCGTGCAGGTGACGAACCTGCTGGTCAAGGAGGCGGGCGAGCACGGCGCCACCGAGTTCCACCAGGACTTCCCGTGGATGCCGATGGACCGCTCGGCCATGCTGACGTTCTGGCTCGCCCTGGTGGACGTCCCCGCGGACATGGGCTCGCTCAGGTTCTACAGCGGCTCCCACCGTCACGGCCTGCTCGGACGGAGCTTCACCCGCGTCGGCGACGACCAGCTCAGCCAGCACCCGTGGCTCAAGGAACTGGAGCTGTCGCCGCCGCTGGACCTGCGGGCGGGCGACGCGAGCGTGCACCACGCGCTCACCGTCCACGGCGCCCCCGCCAACCGCCGCGACAGCCCGCGCCTGTCGTTCACCGTCACCTACTTCGACGCCGACGCCCTCTACACGGGCACGCCGTACCGGCAGACGGACGGCCTGGGCCTCGAGGTGAACCGGCCGTTCGAGCATCCGAGGTTCCCGTGCCTGAGACCGTGAGGGGGCCGGTCGCCGAACTGGGGGCGACGCTGATGCACGAGCACGTGTTCGGGCTGAGCCCGGAGATCCTGTGGAACTGGCCGGACCTCCCGGAGGGCTGGGACCTGGAGGAACGCGCCAGGGAGGCGGCCGCCAAGCTGGACGCGCTCAAGGCCGAGGGCGTCGACACGATCGTGGACCTGACGGTGGTGGGGCTGGGCAGGTACGTCCCGGCGGTGCGGCGGGTGGCCGAGCTGACCGTGGTGAACATCGTGGCCGCCACCGGCCTCTACACCTACGACGCGCTGCCGCCGTACTTCGGCAACCGGGGGCCGGGCACGCTGTTCGGCGGGCCCGACCGGCTGGCGGAGTTCTTCGTCCGGGACATCGTGCACGGCATCGGCAGGACGGGGGTGAAGGCGGCCATGCTCAAGTGCGCCTCCGACCATCTCGGCCTGACCAGCGGATGCGAGCGGGTGTTCCGCGCGGTCGCGGAGGCGCACCTGGAGACCGGCGTACCGATCACCACGCACTCCCACAGCGCCTCCAGGGGCGGGCTGGAGCAGCAGCGCCTGTTCGCCTCGCTCGGCGTCGATCTCGGACGGGTCGTGATCGGGCACGCCGGGGACTCCACCGACCTGGCCTATCTGGAGGAGCTCCTGGCCAACGGCTCGTACCTGGGCATGGACCGCTTCGGCATCGAGACGATCAGCCCCTTCGAGGACCGGGTGTCGATCGTGGCCACGCTGTGCGAGCGCGGGCACGCGGGCCGGATGGTCCTGGGGCACGACTCGTACTGCTTCAACGACCGCTTCGATCCGCAGGTCGTCCGGGAGCGTCACCCGAACTACCACCTCCTGCACATCTCCCGGGACGTCCTGCCCGAGCTGCGCAGGCGGGGCGTCACCGAGGAGCAGATCCGTCAGATGCTCGTCGACAACCCGCGGAGGATCTTCGGATGATCGAGGACTTCGACGTCAGCGCGGACTGGCACGTCGCCGCGCCGTACCCGTTCCTGGCCAGGCTGCGCCGCGAGCGCCCGGTGTTCCGCAGCGAGCACCTGGGCGCGTACGTCCTGACCAGGCACGCGGACGTCCGGGCGGCGTACGGCGATCCGCGGCGGTTCTCCTCGGCCGGCTCGCTGACGATCTCCCGCAGCCTCACCAGGGAGACGCGCGAGAAGCTGGGCGAGCACGGGTCGTTCCTGTCGAGCTTCGTGGCCAACGTCGACCCGCCCGACCACACCCGGCTGCGGCGCTCGGTGTCGAAGGCGTTCACGCCGCGCGCGGTGTCGGCGCTGGAGCGGCGGTTCAGCGAGCTCAACGAGGACCTGCTCGATCGCGTCCAGCCGCGGGGGGCGGCCGACTTCGTCCGGGAGATCGGGCACGAGCCGTCGATCAAGCTGACCGCGCGCTTCATCGGGGTCCCCGAGCAGGACGAGGCGTTCGTCCAGGCGCACGTGAAGGACTGGTTCCAGCTCTTCCTGTCACCGCAGCCGCCCGAGCGGCAGCTGGAGCTGGCCGACAGCTTCCTGACCTACCTGGCGTACGTGGACGAGCTGGTCGCCGCCAGGGCCGGCAACCCGCGGGACGACTTCACCTCCCTGATGGCCTCGCTGATCGGGCAGGAGCTGACCCATCGCGAGGTGGTGGAGCTGATCTCCACGATCCTGCTCGGCGGCAACGACACCGTGCCCAACCAACTGGGCAACAGCGTGCTCCGGCTGCTGAGGGAGAAGGCGTGGCCGGTCCCGCCGGCGTCGGTGCGGAACGCGGTCGAGGAGTGCATGCGCATCGACGGCGCCTCGCTGGGCTCGTTCCGGTACGCGACGTCCGACCTCTCCCTGCACGGCGTGACGATCCCGGCAGGGGAGCTCGTCCTGCTGTCCACCGACTCGGCGGCGCACGACGAGACCGTCTTCGCCGAGCCCGAGCGCTTCCTGATCGGCCGCCCCAACGCCGACGCGCACCTGGTGTTCGGCTACGGCATCCACTTCTGCGTCGGCGCGGCCCTCGCCCGCCTGCAGCTGCGGACCGCGATCGAGGTGCTCGGCCGTCGCCTGCCCGCCCTCCGGCTGGCGGACCGGCCGATCTCCTACCGCAGGTCGATCGTGGGTCGCGGGCTGGCCGCACTCCACGTGGAATGGTGACACCCGATCGATCCCCCTCCGCAAAGCCCGTGGCGTCTCCAATAAGGTCGGACAAAAGCTGATCTGGGAGGGTTCGATGGAGCCGGTAGCGGTGGGTCTGATCGGTGCTGGGCCGTGGGCGGAGATGGCGCACGCGCCGATGCTGGCCAAGGGGCCGCACACCCGGCTCGCGGGCGTGTGGGCCCGGCGTCCCGAGGCCGCCGCACGGCTCGGCGCGCCCGTGTTCGAGCGCATCGAGGAGCTGTTCGACGCGTGCGAGGCCGTCGCCTTCAGCGTTCCGCCCGCCGTGCAGGCCGAGCTGGGCGTGCTGGCCGCGCGGGCCGGCAAGGCGCTGCTGCTGGAGAAGCCGCTGGCCGACTCGCTGGAGAACGCGCGGCGGCTGGCCGACGCGGTCGCCGAGACGGGCGTGCCCACGCAGATGGTGCTCACCATGCGCTACGCCCCCCAGACCCGGGCGTTCCTCGCCCGCTGCGGCGAGATCGAGCCGTTCGGCGGCCACGCGGCCAACATCTCCGGCGTGCTGACTGGCGGCCACGTGTTCGGCACGCCGTGGCGGCTGGAACGCGGCGCGCTGCTGGACGTCGGCCCGCACGTGGTGGACCTGCTCGACGCGGCCCTCGGCCGGGTGACCGGCGTGCGCGCGCACGGCGACCCGCTCCGCTGGACCGGCCTGCTGCTCGAGCACGAGAGCGGCGCGGTCAGTGAGGCGTCGCTGTGCATGGCCGCCGTCGGCGACCTGCCGCCGTCCACGTTCGCGGTCTACGGACGGACGGGCAACGCGGTCCTCCAGCCCTGGGACGACGACCCGTTCGACACCGTCGCCGAGGAGTTCGCCGCGACCGTCAGGGCGGGCGGCGGCCACCCGCTCGACGCGGCGCACGGACTGCGGCTCCAGCACGTCCTCGCGGAGGCGGAGCGTCAGCTCGCCGCCCCTTGACTTCGGACGCATCCGGGGAATTGATAGCGTTTGTCCGACGCGCAGAGCGCAGCGAAGTCCGGTGCGAGTCCGGCGCTGTCCCGCAACTGTCATAGCCAGGTCGCCTGCCTCCGCGCTGACGTCATCAACCCTCGTGGAAAAGGGTGATCCGTCGCTCATCGCGGGTCTCTCGGTTCCGACAGTGTGAAAGGACTTCTCGTGAGGCCCGTACGCACGGCCTTCGCGGGCGCGCTGCTGGGAACGCTCGTTCTCGCCGGATGCGGCCAGAACGGCACCACCGCCGCCCCCACCGCCGCCCCCACTGCTGCGTCCCCTGCAACCGCCCCGGCCGCCACCGCCGGTTTCCCCGTCACCGTCGAGGCGGGCAACGGCAAGGTCACCCTCGACAAGAAGCCGGAGCGGATCGTCTCCCTCTCGGCCGCCCACACCGAGACCCTCTTCGCCATCGGCGCGGGCCCCCAGGTCGTCGCGGTGGACGACCAGTCGAACTACCCGCCGGAGGCCCCCAAGACGAACCTGTCGGGCTTCAAGCCCAACGTCGAGGCCATCGTCGCCCAGAAGCCCGACCTGGTGATCGTCTCCAACGACATCGACAAGGTCGTCGCCGAGCTCGGCAAGCTGAAGGTGCCCGTCCTGCTCGAACCCGCCGCGACCAAGCTGGACGAGGCGTACGACGAGATCACCGACCTGGGCGCGGCCACCGGCAACCAGGCCAAGGCCGGCGAGGTCGTGGCCACCATGAAGTCGTCGCTGGAGAAGCTGGCCGCCGCCGCGCCCAAGGGGAAGAAGCTCACCTACTACCACGAGCTCGACCAGACGCCGTACGCGGCGACGTCCAGCACCTTCATCGGGCAGATCTACGGCCTGTTCGGGCTCACCAACATCGCCGACAAGGCGCCCGACCCGGCGGGCGGCTACCCCAAGCTGTCGGCCGAGTTCGTCGCCCAGGCCGACCCCGACCTGATCTTCCTCGCCGACACCAAGTGCTGCCAGCAGAGCAAGGAGACGCTCGCCAAGCGTCCCGGCTGGAAGGACCTGTCGGCGATCAAGAACGACCAGGTGGTCCAGCTCGACGACGACATCGCCTCCCGCTGGGGGCCGCGCGTCGTGGACCTCGCCCAGACGATCGGCGACGCCGTCGGCAAGGCCGCGAAGGCCGCGAAGTCCTAGTGCCTGCGCTTCAGGTGCCCGTCCTTCGGGCGTCCAGGGCCAGACCCGTGTGGGTGGTCGGCGCGCTCGGCGTGCTGGCCGCCTGCATGGTCGCCGGGCTGCTCGCCGGGGCCGCGAGCATCTCGCCCTGGCAGGTGGTCCTCCAGGTGGTCGACTGGCTGCCGTTCACGGACGTCGACTCCGGGCTCGCGCCGGTCGAGCAGACCCTGCTGTTCGAGCTGCGGCTGCCCAGGGTGCTGGTGGCGGCCGTGGTCGGCGGGCTGCTCGCCATGGCGGGCGCGGGCTACCAGGGCGTGTTCAGGAACCCGCTCGCCGACCCGTACCTGCTGGGCGCCGCCGCGGGCGCCGGGCTCGCGACGACGGTGGTCATCGTGCTGTTCCCGGCGCCGCTGGGCACGATCCCGGTGGCCGCGTTCGCAGGGGCGGTGGGCGGCGTGCTGCTGGCGTACCTGCTGGGCAACACCGCCGGACGCTCCGGCGGCACCGCGACGCTGGTGCTCGCCGGCGTCGCGGTCACCTCGTTCCTCACCTCGATCCAGACGTTCATCCAGCAGTTCAAGGTGGAGGAGCTGCAACGCATCTACGCCTGGATCCTGGGCGACGTCGGCGGCGGCTGGGACCAGTTCTGGCTGGTCCTGCCGTACGCGGCGGTGTCGGCTGTGCTGCTGCTCCTGCACGGCAGGATGCTCGACGTGCTGTCCGTGGGCGACGAGGAGGCCGTCAGCCTGGGGGTGCGGGCGTCCCGGGTGCGGCTGGCGGTGCTGCTGGCCGCCTCGCTCGCCACCGCCGCGGCCGTCGCGGTGAGCGGGCTGATCGGGTTCGTCGGCATCGTCGTCCCGCACGTGGTGCGGCGGCTGGCGGGCGGCTCGTACCGGATCGTGCTGCCGCTCTCGCTGATCTGCGGCGCGGCCTTCCTGGTGCTGGCCGACCTGATCGCGCGCACCGTCATCGCCCCCGCCGAGCTGCCGATCGGCGTCGTCACCATGTTCGTGGGCGCGCCGTTCTTCGTGGGCGTCCTGCGCATGACCAGGCGGGCCGCCACGTGATCTCGGCCACGTCCCTGTCGGTGCGGCTCGGCGAGCGCCAGGTGCTGGACGAGGTGGACGTCCAGGTGCGGGCAGGCGAGTGGCTGGCGGTCATCGGGCCGAACGGCGCCGGCAAGTCCACCCTGCTCAAGGCCGTCATGGGCCTGGTCGCGCACGGCGGCGAGGTGACCATCGACGGCAGGCCGGCCGACGCGCTCCGGCCCAGGGACCGGGCCAGGCTGGTGGCCTACGCCCCGCAGACGCCCGCGCTGCCGCCCGACATGACGGTCTTCGACTACGCGCTGCTCGGGCGCACCCCGTACATCCCCTACCTCGGCAGGGAGGGCCGCCGCGACAGGGACGTGACCGCGTCCGTCCTCGACCGGCTCGATCTGGACGGCTTCGCCGGCCGCAGGCTCGGCGAGCTGTCCGGCGGTGAGCGACAGCGGGTGGTGCTCGCCAGGACGCTCGTCCAGCAGGCGCCCGTGCTGCTGCTCGACGAGCCCACCACCGCCCTCGACCTCGGGCACCAGCAGCAGGTCCTGGAACTCGTCGACCGGCTCAGGCTCGCCGACGGCCTCACCGTCGTCACCACCCTGCACGACCTGACGGTGGCCGGGCAGTACGCCGACACCCTCCTGCTGCTCGCCCGCGGGCACGCCGCCGCCGTCGGCAGGCCAGATCAGGTGCTCACCGAGACACTGGTGGGCAAGCACTTCGACGCCCATGTCACGATCGAGCCGGGCCCCGGCGGGCGGCCCGTCGTCCACCTGCTCAGAGGAGGATCTTGACGTTCTCCCTCCTGCTGCCCGTCCTCAGCCGTCCGGGCTGACGCCGTAGTCCTCCAGGGCGCCGCGCGGGGTGACGCGGCCCGCCTCGAGGTCGGCGAGCACCGCCTCGCGATCACGCTCGGCCGGGGAGCCGATGCCGCCGCCGCCCGTCGTCTCCACGATGAACGCCTCACCCGCAGCGAACCGGACATTGTTCACCTTGGACGCGAGCGGCTCGACCGTGCCGTCCAGGTGACGTCGGAAGAAGCCGCCGAGGCGTCCGGGCAGGCCGCCGTCGCGTCCCGGCGGGGCGAGACGGAGGCGGTCGCCCCGGGTCGTGACGTGGCAGTCGGCCAGGAACCGGTAGACGGTCCGCGAGCCCAGGCCGCCCCGGTGCCTGCCGGGGCCGCCGGAGTCCGGGACCGTCTCGATCGACTCGACCACCAGCGGGCAGCGGCTCTCGACCGGCTCGGCCTGCGGCACCGAGTTCCGCCCGATGCCGAAGTGGACGCCCGTCGCGTCCGGCCCGTCCAGCCCCTGCCGCGCGCCGACGCCGCCGAAGTCGTACGACAGGTGGATCCAGTACGGCGCGCCCACGGCTGCGATCGAGAACGGCTGCAGGATCCCGCTCGCCGCGATCGCCCGCTCGGGCACCGCGTCGGACAGCGCCTGGAAGATCGCCTCCATGGCCGCGTAGACGGGCACGAACCGCCCCCCGCACGGGAACGGGGAGCGCGCGTTGAGCAGCGACCCCTCGGGCAGCCGCACCTCGATCGCCCGCAGGCAGCCGTCGTTCATCGCGATCGACGGGTCGAGGAAGCACCGCACGGCGAACACGGCAGCGGCCATGGACTGCGACGCCGACGCGTTGATCGCCGCGGGCACCTGCGGCCCCGTCCCGGCGAAGTCCACCACGGCCCGCCGCCCGCCGAGGGTGACCGCCACCCGCACGTGGTGGGGCTCGCCCGGGTGCACCCCGTCGTCGTCGATCGGGTAGGACGCCTCGAAGCGGCCCTCGGGCAGGTCGGACAGGGCCGCGCGGGTGCTCGCCTCGGTGTGGTCGAGGTAGTCCTCGACGCCCGCCTCCAAGCCGTCCTCGCCGTACTCCTCGACCAGGGCCGCCACCCGGGCGGCGGCGACGGCCGCCCCGGCGACCAGGGCCCGGACGTCGCCCATGACCTTGTCGGGGGTGCGGCTGTTGGCCCGCAGGATCGCCTCGACGGCCGGTTCGAGCCCGTTCGCGGTGGCCAGCCTGACGGGCGGCAGCTGCAGCCCTTCGAGGAAGATGTCGGTGGCCAGCGGCGCCATCCCGCCGGCCGACAGCCCGCCGAGGTCCGACACGTGGATCATGGTCGCGGTGAAATAGCGCGGCGCGTCCCCGACGAAGACGGGCCGGTAGACGAGCAGGTCGTTGGTGTGGACGCCGCCCCGGTAGGCGTCGTTGAGCACGTACACCTCGCCGGGCCGCATCGTGCCGGGCGGCACGTCGCGCAGCAGCTCGGGCAGCGCGACCTTGAGCGCCATGCTGTTCATCAGCGTGGTCGCCGTCGAGTGCGCGATCAGCCGCCCCCGGACGTCCAGGATGGCGGCGGACGCGTCGGAGCCCTCGACGATGAACGTCGAGTACGCCGACCTGACGACCACGATGCTGGCCTCCTCGGCGGCCACCACCAGCGCGTTGCGCAGCACCTCCGCGGTGAGCCCGTCGCTCATGGCGCCTCCCTCAGCAGGCGGACGGCGCGGTCCGGGCCGAGGCGGGCGGTCCAGCCCGGCGGGACGACGATCGTCGACTCGGCGTCCTCGACGATCCCCGGCCCGGCCAGGACGTCCAGCGTGTCGCGGGTGTGCACCGGTACGTCCGCGTAGCCGCCCAGAGCGGCGAAGTACGCGGGCCGCGTGCCCACCGGGCCTGCCGAGCCGGGCGAGCCGCTCACCGGCGGTGCGCTGGGTGCCCGGGGGAGGGTGAGGCGGACGCGGTAGCTCACCAGCTCCGTCTCGCCGCGCTGGTCGATCCCGTACACCTCGGCGTACCGGGCGAAGAACCGCGACTCCAGCACCGGCCGGGACGGCGACCAGGCCACGGTCAGGTCGTGCGACTGGCCCCTGAAGCGGACGTCCACCGAGCGCGACACCCGCACCCCCGCGTCCGTCAGGGCCACGCCGAGGTCGCCGGCCGCGGCCCGCTCCAGCGAGGCGAAGACCTCCTCCGGGTCGCCCGCGTCGAGCCGGGACAGGACCCGGTCTGTGGACGGCGCGCTCGCGAGCAGGCCGGCCGCCGAGGCGACGCCGCAGTGGGCGGGCACCACGACCGTGCCGATGCCGAAGCGCTCGGCGACCCGCGCCGCGTGCATGGGGCCCGCGCCGCCGAAGGCCACCAGCGGGAAGCCGCGCGGGTCGATGCCGCGTTGCACGGTCACCACGTGGACCGCCGCCGCCATCGAGGCGCTGACGATCTCGTGGACGGCGTGCGCCGCCTCCGCCCTGGACACGCCGAGCGGACCCGCCAGCCGGTCCAAGGCCTTGGCGGCCAGCGACGGAGACAGGGGGATGGAGGCGGAGGAGAGGTAGCCGAGCACGAGGTCGGCGTCCGTGACGGTGGGCTCGGCGCCGCCCAGGCCGTAGCAGGCGGGCCCGGGGGAGGAGCCCGCCGAGCGGGGGCCGACGTGGAGGGCGCCGGCCGCGTCCAGCCAGGCGATGCTGCCACCGCCCGCGCCGACCTCGGCGAGGTCGATGGCGGGGGTTTTGATGGGCACGCCGGTGCCGGCCCGCCGCCCGCCGAAGCTGCCCTTGCCGCCGACGTGGAACTCGTGCGTGATCTCGGGCCTGCCGTCGCGGACGACACAGGTCTTGGCCGTGGTGCCGCCCATGTCGAACGAGATCACGTCGCGGAAGCCGGCCGAGGCCGCGGCCAGCACGCCCGCCGCGGGGCCCGACTCGATCGTGGCCACCGCCCGCCGCGCGGCGAGCTCGGCGGAGATCACGCCGCCGCCCGACTCCATGACGTGGATCGGCGCGGTGACGCCCAGCTCGGCGAGCCGGGCGCGGAGCCTCGACAGGTACGACGCCATCAACGGGCCGATATACGCGGACATGATGGTGGTGGTGGCGCGCTCGTACTCGCGGATCTCCGGCCACACCTCCGACGAGGCCACCACGTTCGGGATCGACGCGCGCAGGATCACCGCCACCTCCCGCTCGTGCGCGGGGTTGGCGTAGGAGTGCAGCAGGCAGACGGCCGCGGACGTGATGCCGCGCCCGGCGATCTCCGCCGCCACCCGCCGCACCGAGCCGGGATCCAGGGGCGTCAGGACCTCGCCTCGCGCGGAGACCCGCTCGTCCACCTCGAAGCAGTCGCCGGGGGCGACCGGCGGGGGTGGCGGCGTGAAGCGCAGGTCGTAGCGGTCCTCCTCGACGCGGGCGTACCGGCCGAGCGGGACGACGGAGCGGAAGCCGCGGGTCGTCACGAAGGCGACCCGCACCCCGGTGCGTTCCAGGATGGCGTTGGTGGCCAGGGTGGTGGCGTGCGCGACCCTGGTGACGAGGGCCGGGTCCAGGTCGGCGAGGACGCGCGTAACGCCGGTGACGATGCCCGCGATGGGGTCGTCGTGGGTGCTCAGACACTTCGCGACGGTCACGTCGCCGGAGGGGCCGCGCAGGACGACGTCGGTGAAGGTGCCGCCGACGTCCACCCCGATCGCGTAGCCCATGCTGGCACGGTAGGGGCACAAGCAAGCGCTTGTCTATGTACGGGTCTCTTGACTTACGGCAGGTGCTTGGGACTCTGGTTACATCCCCACAGTTGGGAGCGGAGATGGCGCGTCTCACAGCTCTGGCAGGTGGCGTCGCGGTGGCCCTGGTGTCGCTGGTGCCGATCGTGCTGCCCGCGATGCCCGCGATGGCACACGAGCATCCCAGCGGGATCACCGACCTGGTGACACCGGCCGTGGTGCGGGTCGAAGCGACGTCCCATGTGAAGATCACCCTGCTCGACCACATCGGCGAGCTGGTCCACGTGGAGCGCTCCTACGACGTCCCCATCGGCGTCGGGACGGGCACCGTGGTCAACCCCGAGGGCGCGGTGGTCACGCTCACCCGCGTGGTGCGGACCGACCAGGACGTGGCGGTCTACGCCGCCAACAGGGTCTTCGCCGAGCACCACAAGGTGAAGATCCCGGCCGACTTCAAACGGCACAAGCTCAAGGACGACCTGCTCAACCACCACCTGAAGGAGTGCTACCCGCCCAAGACGGACACCGCCACCTGCATCATCGACGTGACCACCGAGATCACGATCTTCCCCAACGTCTCGCCCGCCGACCCGAAGGGGCTCAAGGCCGACCTGGTCTACGCCGGGTCGCAGCCCGACAGCCCGGCCGTGCTCGTCCCGTCAGGGCGGGTCGTCGGCAGCGTCGGCATGCCGACGGCGCCGCTCGCCGACAAGGTCCCCGACCAGCAGGGCTCGCCCACCAACGTCGCGGGCTTCCTCGGCAGGCCGGGCCCGAACGTCCAGCACACCGTGGAGATCGCGCACCTCGGCAAGGGCGGCACCGGCGAGAACGGCAGGCAGTTCGCCGACCCCGAGAACAAGGTGGACGAACCGGTCAAACTCGGCGGCCTCGTGGACCGCGGCATGCGCGGAGCGCCGGTGATCGGCGACAAGGACGGGCACGTCATCGGGCTGCTCATCGGCGGCGGCAAGGACGCCAGGATGATCGGCGTCAGGGAGGTCGCCGCCGCCCTGGCCAAGGCCAAGGTCGCCCCCCGCAGAGGCGCGATCGACTCGACCTTCGAGGCGGCGCTGACCCGCTACCACACCCACTACTACACCGACGCCGCGCCGGGCTTCCAGCGGGTGCTCGAGCTGTACCCGGGCAACGTGGTGGCCGCCGGGCTGCTCAAGACGTCCCTGTCCAAGCGGGGCGGCCCCGAGGACGCGGGCACCAAGCAGGCGGCGGCGCCCGCGGCCAAGTCGACGCCGCTCTGGCCGGTCAGCGTGGCCGCCGCGGTGCTGTTCCTGGCGGCGGGGGCGGGCGCGTTCCTGCTGTGGCGGCGGCGAGGTCCTGACGAGGAACCCGACCTGCCCCCGCCGCTGGTCGCGACCCCGCAGGCGAACGACGACGGCGCCGGCCAGACCGTCATGGTGCGCAGGACGCAGCTGCCGCTGCACGCGATCCCCCAGCAGAAGAAGGTGCTCACCGCCCAGCAGACGGCCACGAAGTACTGCACCGCGTGCGGGATGCGGCTGGGCCACGCGCACCGGTTCTGCGGCTACTGCGGTCACCCCAGCGAGACGTGATGCACTTGAACGAGCGTTCGTTGATCGGCCAGGAAGTGGCCGGTTACTACATCGAGGACATCGTCGGCAAAGGCGGCATGGCCGTCGTCTACCTCGCCCTCGATCCCAGGCTGAGCCGCCGGGTGGCGCTGAAGATCCTCAACCCGCTGCTCAGCGTCGACGACAGGTTCAGGCAGCGCTTCATCCTGGAGTCCAGGACGGTCGCCAGCATCGAGCACCCGAACATCATCCCGATCTACGAGGCCAACGCCGACGCCGACGGCGTGCTGTACATCGCCATGCGCTACGTCGACGGCCTGGACCTGCGCCGCCTCATCTACGACCGGGGAGCGCTGCCGCTCGGCCAGGCGAACCAGATCTTCGCCCAGGTCGCGGCGGCGCTCGACGCCGCGCACGCGCACGACCTCATCCACCGGGACGTCAAACCGGCCAACATCCTGCTCGCCCAGGACCACGTCTACCTGACCGACTTCGGCATCACCAAGCACCGCACCTCGATCTCCGGTCTGACCCAGACGGATCAGTTCATCGGGACACCCCGCTACATGTCCCCCGAGCAGATCAACAAGGAGCACATCGACGGCCGCTGCGACCAGTACGCGCTGGCCTGCGTCGCCTACGAGGCGCTGTCGGGCCGCCTGCCGTTCCAGCGCGACAACGACATCGCGCTGCTCTGGGCCCACCTGGCGGAGGAGCCGCCGCCGCTGTCTCGGATCAGGCCCGAACTGCCGCGCGAGGTGGACGACGTGATGGGACGGGCGCTGGCCAAGTCCCCGGACGAGCGCTACCCGAGCTGCGCCGAGTTCGTCAGCGCGCTGCGTGACGCGATGGGCGGCCACCTCGCCGAGCCCGGCGAGCCCGCCGCGCCCAGCTCACCGCTCACGTTCCCGCGCCGGCCACCCGTGGACGAGGCCGTTTCCCCGGCGGACTCCCCGCCCGCTCCTCCGGCCGATCCCCCCGCCGGGCAGGAGGCCGACCGCCGTCCCGGACGGCTGCCGGTGATCCTGGTCACGCTGACCGCCGCCGTCGCCGCGCTGGTGATGATCGTGCTCGTCATCATGGGGCAGCGCAGCGACGTGTGGTCGCACTACAAGGTGACCACGGCCGCCCCGGTGGCCTTCGACTACCCGGCGAGCTGGGCCGTCAGGACGCACGGCGACCTGTTCGCGCTCGTCTCGCCGCACGCGGAGGAGTTCGAGACGCTGTTCGTCGCGGGGGTGGGCGCCGACTGGTCCACGGTCGCGCCGACCATCACCGACGACCCCGACGCCGCGTCCGGCTTCTACGTCCAGGTCTCCGACACGCTGGACGCCGCCGCCACGGCCGAGCAGATGAAGGCCACGCTCGAAGGGCTGCTGCCCGGCGAGGTGGACCTCGCCCGGCCCGTCCAGGACCAGGCGGGCACCGCGCCCGCGACCCGCTACGACGGCTCCCTGCACGACCCCAAGGGCGGCGGCTCCAGGCTCGGCTTCGTCAGCTACGTGATCGAGCGCAAGCCCAAGCCGATGCTGCTGCTCTACTTCTGCGCCAAGAACAGCTGCGACGACGCCACTCAGCGCCGCATCAGGCAGAGCATCAGGCCCTCCTGACTTGGAACCGGCCTGACTTTGGAACCGGCCTGACTTGGAACCGGCTTGTGCCCGGCTTGAGCCGGGTGTCCAAGGCGGCGCCCGGCGTCTACCCTCGCGGCTGTGGGCATACGAGCTGTGGGCATCCGCATCGTCATCGTGGACGACCAGGCGATGGTCCGGGCAGGGCTGCGCATGGTCGTGGACAGCGCGCCGGACATGGAGGTCGTGGGCGAGGCCGCCGACGGCCGCGAGGCCATCGCCGTGGCCAGGCGGACCCGCCCGGACATCGTGCTGATGGACATCACCATGCCGCGCCTCGACGGGCCGTCGGCCACCAAGGAGCTGCTGGAGGACCCCGCGCCGCCCAAGGTCATCACGCTGACCACCTTCGACACCGACGAGAACCTCTACGCCGCGCTGCGCGCGGGCAGCAGCGGCTTCCTGCTGAAGGTCTCGCCGCCCGAGCAGCTCATCGAGGCGATCCGGGTGGTGCACGCCGGTGACGCGCTGCTCGACCCGGCCGTGACCGGCCGGGTGATCGCCACCTTCGCCGCCGCCCCCGACCCGAGGCCGTCGCCCCGGCTGGCCGAGTTGACGCCGCGCGAGCTGGAGGTGCTGCGGATGCTGGCGCGCGGCATCAGCAACGCCGAGATCGCGCGGGAGCTGTTCGTCGGCGAGGCCACGGTCAAGACGCACGTGGCCAGGGTGCTGATGAAGCTCGGGCTGCGCGACAGGGCTCAGGCGGTGGTGTTCGCGTACGAGTCGGGCGTCGTCAGGCCGGGAGCCGTCGCGGGGTAGTACGACGCCCACGCCTCGTCGCCCATGCGCAGGATCTTCAGCCCGGTCCAGCCGAGCGCGGCGACCGGAACGGTCCAGAACGCCGCGGTCAGCGGGCCGTACGGGACGGGGAACGAGGCCACGTAGCCGATCGTGACCAGCAGCGGCACCCACCAGCCGACGAAGCCCGCCCGCCACACGGCGACGGTCAGCACGGGCAGGCCGAGGACGGCGAAGAACATCCACGGCAGCTGGAAGCCGTAGATCACCCCGGGCAGGTTCAGCATCTCGTCCAGGATCCGCTGCGCCTGCTCGGGCGGGTGGTGCCTGCCCAGCCACCACTCGACCGGGTCGGTCATCAGCAGGCCCGAAGCGCTGACGTAGCCGACCGCCGTCAGCGCGCCCGCGACGTGGCCGAGCCCGGTCGCCCTGCGCCTGGTGAGGTGCACCAGGCCGAACACGGCGACGGCCATGAGGAGCCAGCTCCAGTGGTAGAGCGCCGACTGCGTCTGCGCGAGGGCCGGGTTCTGGCCGAAGCTGACGCTCTCGCGGTCGTCGCCCCAGGTGCCCGGGTCGAGGACGACGGCCAGCGCCTGCAGCGACGGCGCGACGATCAGCAGGGTTCCGGCGGCGATCCGGCGGAAGGTCACCTGGTTGTTCAACATGTCCGGGAACGTTAGGCGCGCGGCGGTTCCTGCGTCGTCCGCCTGGGGGGCGATCCGGGGCCATCCTGGCGGCGGATCTCAGCATGCGGAAGGGTCTGGTGGAGCATTGCCCGGTTATGTGTATATTTTTCGTGAAAGAGCGTCTGTTGCAGGAGATTTTTCATGAAGGCGTTTCCCAGGGTGCTGTTCGATGAGGCCCACAGCGAGTCGTGGACCATCCGGCGCGAGGTGGCCGAGACCATCAACCCCGCACATCCCGACGACAACAGCTACTCCCGCGCCGCCGGGCTGCTGCGGCACCTGGGACAGACGGTGACGGCCCACACCCAGGGCCCGCTCGACCAGGGAACGCTCCAGGACCAGGACGTCCTGGTCATCGCGCACCCGTCGGGTGAGCGGTGGGAGCGCACCACCGGCCAGGGCAGCCCGGTCTTCACCGCCGCCGAGCTGGACGCCGTCGAGTCCTTCGTCGCGGCCGGCGGCGGACTGGTCGTGCTGGCCGAGGAAGAGCAGGACAAGTACGGCAACAACCTGAACGAGCTGCTCGCCCGGTTCGGCGTGACGGTGGAGCACACCACCGTGCGCGACCCCCGCCACGCCCACCGCGACGTCGCCACCTGGGTCCTCGCCGACCGCGCCACCGGCGACGGCCTGCTCGCAGGCGTCAAGCAGGCGTGCTTCTACCGCGCGGGCGTGCTGAGCGTCGCGCAGGCCGCCCGGCCCGACGCCGCGCCGGAGGCGACCGTCCTGTTCGCGACCTCGCCGACCGCCGACCCGGCCGGGGCGCCGCTGGCCGTCGCCCTCCGGCACGGCGAGGGACGCGTCGTCGTGTTCGCCGACTCCGACCTGTTCGGCGACGACTCGATCGACGACTACGACCACCAGGCGCTCTGGGGCAACGTGGTCACCTGGGCGGCCCGCGTGCCGTCGGGCGACGAGGTAGCCGGCCGCGGGAACCCCGAGGTCGCCCGGCTGTTCGGCGCGCTCAAGGCGGCCGTCGAGGAGCTGCGCCCGCTCCAGGTCAAGGACGGCTCGGTGCCCGAGGCCAAGGACGAGGCCAAGGCGCTGGTCGCCGCCGTCGCCGCCCGGGTCGGCGAGCTCTCCCCGCACTTCCCGCACGACGCCGCGTACCTGCGGGCCGTCCAGGACGACCTGGCCAAGTGGGCGGAGCAGGGCCTCGGTGTGCCCGACTTCCTCGACTCGCTCGACCGCTTCCACCCCGACACGCAGCGCGTGGACGGCCTGGAGCACGTCGTGGTGTTCCCGATGTACACCCAGAACGGCAACCCGAACCGCAACCTCGAAGCGGTCTGGATCCGCACGATCTGGCCCGACTGGCTGGCCAGGGTGGAGTCGACCGGGTACGACAACCCGATGTTCGTGCCGATCGCGTTCGAGGACTTCACCTCCGGCTACGACAGCCACTCCGCGGTGCTCTTCCCCGAGACCGTGGCCGTGCGGACCACGCCCGCGCGCTTCACCTGGGGCGGGATCTTCGCCGACCGCGAGGCCGCCCGGTTCAGGCGGGTGTCCAGGGCCGCGACCGACACGCTCCAGCTCGACCTGCCGCCCGAGGCCGACAGGCTGCTGGACTCGCAGCAGCTCGCCCAGGACACGTTCGTGCTGTGGGACCTGATCCACGACCGCACGCACAGCCACGGCGACCTGCCGTTCGACCCCTTCATGATCAAGCAGCGGATGCCGTACTGGCTGTACTCGCTGGAGGAGCTGCGCTGCGACCTGACCGCGTTCGGCGAGGCCGTGGAGCTGGAGCGGCAGGGGGTGCCGCACGCCCGCTACGTCCAGCTCGCGGTCCTGTTCGACCGGCTGTTCCGGTTCCCGATCACCGGCGAGCGGGTGCGCAACTACGACGGGCTCGGCGGGCAGCTCCTGTTCGCCTATCTGCACCGCAACGACATCGTCCGCTGGACCGACAACCGGCTCAGCGTCGACTGGGAGCGGGTCGCCGACGGGGTCGCCGACCTGCGGGGCGAGGTGGAGAAGCTGTACCGCGACAGCATCGACAGGTCCAAGCTGGCGCACTGGCTGGCCGCCTACGAGCTGGTGAGCGGCTACGTCGAGCCGCATCCGGCCTCCACCTGGGCGAAGGGCGTCGCGGCGCTGCCCGAGGAGCAGAAGGCCAAGGTGGACGCGGTGCTTCCGGACGAGTTCCCCCTGAGCATGTTCTACGAGGCACTCCGCCGTAAGCTGGGCGAAGTGGTCGAATCAACTAAGGGGATCCGGGCGTGATCATTCTTGTTACAGGGTCAGCGGGGCCCACGGGCGAGGCCGTCACCGGATACTTCACCGATCACGGTCACACCGTGATCGGAGTGGACAAGGACGACGTCGACCTGCTCGACCGTGCCGCCGTCCAGGACCTCGCCGAACGGATCGAGAAGGAGCACGGCCACGTCGACGGGGTGGTGCACCTGGTCGGCGGCTGGCGAGGCGCGAAGAGCTTCGCCGAGACCGACCTCGGCGACTGGGACGCCCTGCACGACCTGCTCGTGCGCACGCTCCAGCACGTGTCGCTGGCCTTCGAGCCGCTGCTGCGCAGGAGCGAGAACGGCCGCTTCGTGATCGTCTCCGCCAAGGCCGCCGAGCGCCCCACCGCGGGCGGCGCGGCCTACGCCGCCGCCAAGGCCGCCTCGGAGGCGTGGACGCTCTCCCTGGCCGACGCCCTGCGCGACACCGGCAGCGCGGCCGTCATCCTGGTCGTCAAGGCCCTGGTCAACGACGCCATGCGCGCGGCCAAGCCGGACGCCAGGTTCGCCGGGTTCACCGACGTCCGCGACCTGGCGGAGGCGATCGGCGGGCTCTACGACCGGCCCGCCGCCGACATCAACGGCACCCGATTGGATCTCACCACGTGACCCTCAGGCACGACCCCCAGCTCAAGGGCTTCGCCAGCGACAACTACGCCGGGGTGCACCCGGAGATCCTCCAGGCCATCGCCGTCGCCAACGGCGGCCACCAGATCGCCTACGGCGACGACGTCTACACCGAGGCCCTGCAGGACGTCTTCAAGAAGCACTTCGGCGAGCAGGCCCAGGCCTGGCCGGTGTTCAACGGCACCGCCGCCAACGTGGTCTCGCTGCGCGCCATGACCGCCCACTGGGAGGCGGTCATCTGCGCGGAGACCGCCCACATCAACACCGACGAGGGCGGCGCGCCCGAGGTGGCGGGCGGCATCAAACTGCTCACCGTGCCGACCTCCGGGCCCACCCCCGACGGCAAGCTCACCCCCGAGCTGATCGACCGCCAGGCGTGGGGCTTCGGGGACGTGCACCGCGCCCAGCCGCGCGTCGTGTCGATCTCGAACACCACCGAGCTCGGCACCGTCTACACGCCCGACGAGGTGGCGGCCGTCTGCGCGCACGCGCACGATCTCGGCCTGCTGGTCCACCTCGACGGGTCGCGGCTGACGAACGCCGCCGCCGCGCTGGACGTCCCGATGCGGGCGCTGACCACCGACGCCGGCGTGGACGTGCTGTCGTTCGGCGGCACCAAGATCGGCATGCTGTACGGGGAGGCGGTCGTGGTGCTGAACCCCGAGGCCGCCACCGGGGTCGACTACATCCGCAAGACGTTCATGCAGCTGTCGTCCAAGATGCGGTTCGTGTCGGCGCAGTTCGAGGCGCTGCTGTCGGGCGACCTGTGGCTGCGCAACGCGCGGCAGGCCAACGCGATGGGCAGGCGGCTGGCGGAGGCGGTCCGGGACATCCCGGGCGTCGAGGTACCGCGTCCCGTGGAGGCGAACGCCGTCTTCGCGGTCCTGCCGAAGGACGTCACCGAGCGGCTGCAGAAGCGCTTCCGCTTCTACACCTGGAACGAGGCGACCGGAGAGGTGCGCTGGATGTGCGCCTTCGACACCACCGAAGCGGACGTCGACGCCTTCGCCGCCGCGGTCGCGGAGGAACTGGGCTAGGGCTGCGCCTAGGGCTGTGCCGGTCTTCGGCACAGCCCCTGGACGTCAGTCGCAGTGCTCGAACGGGCTGTCGTAGACGTCCGAGCCGATCGCGCCGCCCCACTTGACGCAGGTGTGGGCGGCCTTGGCGCGGACGGGGCCCGCGTAGTACTGGAAGCTGCCGGAGTCCGTGACGCGCCGCTTGCCCTTAACCTCCAGGTACGCCTTCGCGGACACCTTGCCGTTGGTCCCGTTGCGCACGGTGGTGACGCAGTTCTGGCCGGTGGAGGCCGAGTAGAGCAGGAAGACCCGGCCCTGCTTGCCCAGCGTGGCCGAGTCGACCTGCGCGAAGCCCGCGCCGCACACCTGCTCGGGCGAGTACGGGTTGGACGTGCTGGTGTTGGCCTTGGTCGTGGGCTTGCCCGTGGTGCCGCTGCCGCAGTTGTTGTTCGAGGTCAGCGTCTGGTTCGGGTAGCGGTAGGGGCTGCCGTTGAAGCTCGCGCGGAGGATCTCGCCGGAAGAGCTGCGCTGCTCGTAGTGCAGGTGCGAGATGATCTTGTACTTGGCCGAGGTGTTGCCGACCGCGCCGACCTGCTGACCCTGCGCCACGTTCTGGCCGTTGGAGACCGCGCGGGACTTCAGGTGGGCGTAGAGGGTCACGCTGCCGTCAGAGTGACGGATCTTGACCACGTTGCCGAAGCCGTCGGTGGTCCGATATTCCGACATCACCACGGTGCCCGCCGCCGAGGCCACCACGGTCCTGCCGCGGTCCGCGTCGCCGTCGCCGGCGCTGCCGTTGAAGTCGATCTCGTTGCCGGTGTGGGCGTAGCTTTTGCTGCTGCCCACCCAGGTCTCCCCGCAGGGGAAGGGAAGCTGGAACGTGGGCCCTGCCGTTCGCGCGGACGCGCTGGTCAGGCCCAGTCCGGCGAGAGGAAGAGCGGCGCCGCACAGGCCCGCTAAAAGAATCTTCATCCGCATGCGGGAAAGGCTCCCATCCCGATGATCAGTACGTCTAGATCACGCACCAACTGTTCACGCGATGAGTTGATATGTGTTGATCTCGTAGCCAGGTCGGGATAAATCGTCAATTTCGGCCAGAAGAAGTGGGCCGGGCTGACTAGCCCCGCACGGCGAGACGCGCGGCCTGCCAGCCGCCCATCCCATGGACGGCCGCGCCGGGCGGAGTCGAGGCGGAGCAGAGGAAGACGCCCGGCAGCGGGGTGCGCCACGGCGACGGCGACCAGACCGGGCGCCGGACAAACTGGCCCAGACTGGCCAGCCCGCCGCCGATGTCGCCGCCGACCAGGTTCTGGTCGAACGCCTCCAGATCGGCGGGCGTCATCGCGTGCCGGGCCAGCACGCGGTCGCGGAAGCCGGGGGCGAACCGCTCGATCTGCGCCTCGATCGCCCCCGTCATGTCCACGGCCGAGCCGTTCGGCACGTGGCAGTAGGCCCACAGCGTGTGCCCGCCCCTGGTCGGGTCGGCCGCGTACGGCTGGACGAGCAGCACGTACGGGCGGGGCGAGTGCCGGCCGCTCGCCATCTCGGCCTCGCTGAGCGCGATCTCCTCCAGCGTGCCGCCCAGGTGGACGGTGCCCGCCGCGGCGACGGCCGGATCCCGCCAAGGGACGGGGCCGTCGAGCGCCCAGTCCAGCTTGAACACGCCCGGCCCGTAGCGGAAACGCTCCAGCCGCCGGCGGTAGCGCGGGGGAAGCTCCGCCATGGCGAGGAACTGCCTGGGGGTCACGTCCAGCACGATCGTGGGGGCGTTGAGCTCTCTGAGGCTCCGCACCGGGTGGCCGGTGACGGCCTCGCCGCCGAGCGCCCTGAACCTGGCCACCAGGGCGTCGGCCACGGCCTGCGAGCCGCCCTTGGCCAGCGGCCACCCCACCAGATGCGCCAGCGCCGCGAGGAGCAGGCCGTACCCGCTGGTGATCGGCGCGCGGAGGTCCAGCATGGAGTGCGCGGCCATGCCCGCGAGCACCGCGCGACCCTCGACCGTCCTGAAGGCCCGCCGGCCGAGCGTCGTGGCGGGCAGGACCGCGGCTACGGCGAACCTGGCCGCCGCCGCGAACGCCCGCGGGTCGGCCGGCCACGGGCCCAGCGGCTTGAGCAGCAGGTCGACCAGCGGAAACCCGGCCCGCGCCGCCGCCCCGACGCTCGCCCGCCACACGGCGGCGTCGCGTCCCAGCCCCTCGGCGGTACGCCCGGCGTCGCGGTGGACGAGCACCGCGGGACGGTCGTCGAGCGGGTGCGCGGCGGCGACGGGCGGATGCGCGAACTCCACCTCCGCGAGCCCGCCGAGGGCGTCGCGGAACGCGGGGGAGGCCAGAGCCATGGCCATCACGGTCGCGCCGACGTCGTGGACCCGGCCTGGCAGGGTCAGCTCCTCGGAGCGGAGCCCGCCGCCGAACCGCTCGGCGGCCTCCAGCAGCAGCACCCTGCGCCCCGTCTGGGCGAGCAGGACGGCCGCGACGAGCCCGTTCGGGCCCGACCCCACCACGACCGCGTCGTGCGTCATTTCAGGATCGACGGATACGGCTGCGCGCCGCGCTGCCTGAGCAGTTCGGTCATCAACTTGATCTCCCCGGTCTGACCGTTGACGATCTTCTGTGCCATGCCGACCACCTCGTCGCGGTTCGACAGCTTGAGCAGCCCCTGTGCCATCTCCACCCCGCCCTCATGGTGGCGGATCATCAGCTGCAGGAACAGCACCTCGGCCGCCGTGCCCTGAAGTTCCTTCAGCTTGGCCAGCTCCTGCGGTGTCGCCATCCCCGGCATCACGCCCGGCGTCGTGGCCGGCGCCGCGGCCGTGCCGCCACCGTGCCCGTGACCGCTCATCCAGGCCATCGGCCGATCGCCGCCTGCCTGGTCGAGGCCCCACTGCTGCAACCAGCCCTGGAACATGCCGCGCTGGTTGGACTGCGTGGTGATGATGTCGTAGGCCAGGTTCCTGATCTCCTTCGACTGCGACTTGTCGCGGATGACGAAGGACATCTCGACGGCCTGCGCGTGGTGCGTGGCCATGTCGCGGGCGAACCCGGCCTCGGGCGAGGTGTCGCCGGGCGTGCCGCTCCTGCTGAACAGCAGGAAGGCCGCCGCGACAGCGACGACCAGCACCGCGAGGGCGAACAGAAGTGGTTTTCCGGCGCGCTTTTCCATGGCTCGTCAAGCGTACCCACCCGTCGCCGAGCTGTGATCGGCGGCTTGGGCCGCTCTTATTCTCCATATACGCCCCAAGGGAATAGGGTGACCCGGAGTTGTTACGCCTATGGAGGGCCGATGACGAAGGAGAAGGCGCAGGCGCGGCGCGAGCATCTGCAGAAGATGCGGGCCGAGCAGAAGCGCAAGGAGCGCCGTACCGCGGTGTTCATGTGGGGGGCGGGCGGCCTCGTCATCGTGCTCCTGGTGGGCTTGGTCGGCTTCTACCTGGTCAAGCAGGCCAGAGAGACCTCCCTCGACGCCGTCTCCTCTGCCAAGTACGAAGCCGGCCAGCACGTCTGGAACCAGGTCACCTACAAGGAGACCCCGCCCGTGGGCGGCCAGCACAACAACTACTGGCAGCAGTGCGCCGTCTACGACAAGCCGATCCACAACGAGCACGGCGTCCACTCGCTGGAGCACGGCGCCGTCTGGATCACCTACCGTCCCGACCTGCCCAAGCAGCAGGTCGACGCGCTCAAGGCGGTGGCCACCTCGACGGGCCAGCAGGACTACATGCTGGTCAGCCCGTACCCGAACCTGCCGTCGCCGGTCGTGGCCACCGCCTGGGGGCACCAGCTCAAGCTCGACAATCCCGACGACCCGCGTCTGCCGGCCTTCATCAAGAAGTTCCAGAACGGCCCCGACACCCCTGAGCCGGGCGCCATCTGCGGCGGCCCCGACGCCATCACCACCACCGCCGACCAGGCGCCGCTCCCGCCGGAGCCGAAGAACCAGTCGCAGGTCCCGATGGAGACCATCTCCCCGTCGCCGACCCAGTCGCCGGCCCAGAAGAAGTAGGTCAGCCCAGCACGGCCTCGACGGCGACCCAGTCGAGGCCGTGCGCCTCCGCCACCGGCTCGCTGGTCAGGTGGCCGTCGTGGGTGCTCAGGCCGAGCGCGAGCGAGCCGTCCTGGCGCAGCGCGTCCTTCCAGCCGAGGTCGGCGATGGCCAGCACGTACGGGAGCGTGACGTTGGTGAGCGCGAACGTCGAGGTGTGCGGCACCGCGCCCGGCATGTTGGCCACGCAGTAGAAGATCGAGTCGTGCACGCGGTACGTCGGGTCGGCGTGCGTGGTCGGCCGTGAGTCCTCGAAGCAGCCGCCCTGGTCGATGGAGATGTCCACCAGCACCGAGCCCGGCTTCATCCGGCTGACCAGCTCGTTGCTGACCAGCTTGGGGGCCTTGGCGCCCGGCACCAGCACCGCGCCGATCACCAGGTCGGCCTCCAGCACCGCCCGCTCGATCTCCAGTATGTTCGAGGCGACCGTCTGGCAGTGCCCCTGGTAGATCATGTCCGCCTGGCGGAGCTTGTCGATGTTCCGGTCGAGCAGCAGCACCTCGGCCTGCATGCCCAGCGCGATGACGGCCGCGTTCATGCCGGAGACGCCCGCGCCGATCACCACCACGCGCGCCGCGTGCACGCCCGACACGCCGCCCATCAGCACGCCCCTGCCGTCCTGCGAGCGCATCAGGTGGTACGCGCCGACCTGCGGGGCCAGCCTGCCCGCCACCTCCGACATGGGCGCGAGCAGCGGCAGCGCCCCGTCGGGCGTCTGGACGGTCTCGTAGGCGATCCCGGTGACGCCCGAGTCGAGCATGGCCCTGGTGCAGGGCGGCGAGGCGGCCAGGTGCAGGTAGGTGAACAGGATCTGGCCCTTGCGCATCCGGTGGTACTCCTCGGCCACCGGCTCCTTCACCTTGAGCACCAGGTCGGACTCGGCCCACAGCTCGTCAGCGCCGTCGACGATGAGCGCGCCCGCCGACTGGTAGTAGCTGTCTGGGATCGCGGAGCCGAGACCGGCGTCACGCTCCACCAGCACCTGGTGGCCGTGCTGTACCAGTTCGAGGGCGCCCGCCGGGGTGAGCGCCACGCGGTATTCGTGGTCCTTGAGCTCGCGTGGAACACCGACCTTCATGCCTTCACTCTCGCTTCGCCGAGCGCAGGGAACCATCGGCAATCTGTAATGGTTCCTCCATGCTTCTCCTCGCTGTCCAGAAATATGAAGATTATTCGGCTGATTACCTCGGTTCAGCCCGTCCTCGATAGGCTCGCCGCAGCCCGAACGTCAGGATGGGGTCGCCAACGATGGAGAAGCCGGAAGAGCCGCAACCCGCGGTCCCGGGGGAGCCTCAGGCGAGCAGACTCACCACCATCGTGTTGATCGTCTCGCTCGTCCTCGTCGTGCTGGTCGCAGGCGTGCTCGGCACGGTGGCGGTGCTCATGACACGAAGCCCCGACGCCCCGCTGCTCGGCGGCGTGCCGCCGCAGCGGCTGGTCGTGCCCATCCACTTCGCCGCCGTCCGGGAGACCAAGAACGCGCCGTGCCCCGGCGTCGAGGCCGCTCTCGACGACAAGCAGACGACCTGCTACCTGCTGGAGGACGGCGTCACGGTCAACGCCGTGCAGCGGATCGAGCCGGTGCGGGAGAAGGACGGCACGTACTCGGTGCGCATCGCGGTCGCGCCCGCCTTCAAGGAGCGCCTGGTGGGGCTCATCGACGAGCTGGCGCCCAAGCAGCGGCAGGTGGCCGTGGTGATCGTGCCGCGCACCGTGGTGGCCGCCCCCGTGGTGGTCCAGGGCATGGACGGCGACAGCCTGAGCATCACCGGTTTCACCAAGGAGGACGCCGACGCCCTGGCAGCCCGCCTCCTCGGTGGCGCGCCCGGCTCGGCGGAGCCCTCCACGGGCGACCCGTCCGCCGGAGCCCCCACGACGGGAGACCCGCAGACCGGCCTGCCGTCCACGGGCGCACCCCAGACGGGCCTGCCGCAGACGGGCGATCCGCAGACGGGCACGCCACCCACAGGCGGGCCGCAGAACGGCACACCGCAGAACGGCACACCACAGAACGGGTCACCGCAGGCGGGTGCGCCCACCACTGCGCCCACCACCGCGCCGGTCAGCCGCGGGGCCACGGGGGCTCTCGACCCCAAGTACGCCAGCTGCAAGGCGGCCAGGGCGGCGGGCGACGGCCCCTACTCCAAGGGCGTCCACCCCGAGTACGACTGGTACCGCGACATCGACCACAACGGCGTGGCCTGCAACTCGGCCGACATCACCTAGCGCCGAACAGCTCCTCCAGCGCGGTGATCCCGAAGTAGGCCAGGAAGATCAGCGAGACGACCCAGAGCAGCCAGGGGATCTCCGCGAACCTCCCGCGTGCCGCCTTGATCAGCGTGTACGAAATCAGCCCCGCGCCGACCCCGTTGGTGATCGAGTACGTGAACGGCATCAGCGCGATCGTCAGGAAGGCCGGTATCGCCAGCTCCAGGTCGACCCACGGCACGTTCCTGCTCTGCGTCATCATCAGCGCCCCCACCAGCACCAGCGCGGGCGCCGCGGCGGCCGCGGGCACGACCGCCGCCAGCGGCGTGAACAGCATCGTCAGCCCGAGCAGCGCCCCCGTCACCACGGACGCCAGCCCGGTGCGGGCCCCCTCGCCGACGCCCGCCGCCGACTCCACGAACACGGTGTTCGCCGACGCGCTCGCCGCGCCGCCCACCATGCCGGCGACGCCGTCCACGGTCAGGATCGCGCCCAGCCGCGGCACCCGTCCCAGCGAGTCGACCATCCCGGCTTCGTCGCTCACGCCGATGATCGTGCCCATCGCGTCGAAGAACCCCGACAGCACCAGCGTGAACAGCACCACGGTCGCCGTCAGCGCTCCGGCCCTGACGAATCCGCCGAACAGGTCGACCTGCCCCACCAGCCCGAAGTCCGGCGCGGAGATCAGCGATCGCGGCATCCGCGGGGTCACCACGCCCCACGCGCCGGGGCGGACCCGGCTGACGGAGTTCACCACCACCGCCAGCACGGTGGTCACGACGATGCTGATCAGGATGGCCCCGGGCGTCCTGCGCACGTACAGGACGATCATCAGCAGCAGTCCGAAGGAGAACACCGTCACCGGCCAGCCCGCCAGGTGCCCGGCCCGGCCGAGCTGCACGGGCGTGCCGGTGCCCGCGGTCACGAACCCGGCGTCCACGAACCCGATCAGCGCGATGAACAGCCCGATCCCGACGCTGATGGCGTGCTTGAGCGCCAGCGGGATCGCGTTCATGATCAGCGTGCGCAGGCCGGTCACGGCCAGCACGATGATCACTGCGCCTTCCAGCACGACCAGGCCCATCGCCTGTGCCCAGGTCATGAAGGGGGCGGCCTGGTAGGCCACCACCGCGTTCAGCCCGAGCCCGGCGGCCAGGCCGAACGGCGCGTTCCCGATGAAGGCCATGAGCAGCGTCGACACGGCCGCCGCCAGCGCCGTGGACGTGGTGAGCTGCCCGATCGTGAGCTTGGCCCTGGTGACGTCGTGCGCTCCGGCCAGGATGATCGGGTTGAGCAGGATGATGTAGGCCATGGCCATGAAGGTGGTAACACCGCCACGCACCTCACGTCCGACGGTCGTGCCACGCGCTGACAGCTGGAAGAACCTGTCGAGCACCGCCATCCCCCTTCACGATCAGGGGGAGTGCCGGTGCCCTACCCGGCGGGCGAGATGATCACGCCTTCTCGTGCCTGCCGCCGCCCACGAGGGCGACGAACTCCTCCAGCCCGATGCGGCCGTCGCCGTCGCCGTCGGCCGCACTGATGAACTGCTCGATCTCGGCGTCGCCGGCGCCGCTGCCGCCCAGGGCCTGGTTGGCCTGCCTGATCTCGTCGGCGGTCAGCAGGCCGTCGCCGTCGGCGTCGAACCGCTCGAACTCCGCCCTGGCCGCGTCACGCGCGTCTGTCATCGGATCCCTCCCCATGGCGGAGCCCGCTGTGAGCCCCGCAATCAGACCAAGGCGATATCTTCGGGTCTGATCGGAACGCGAGTCAACCGCAGCCCGGTGGCCGCCCGCACCGCCGCCGCGATGGCGGGCGTCGAGGAGAGCGTGGGCGGCTCGCCCGCGCCACGCAGCCCGTACGGTGCGGCCGGGTCCGGATTTTCCAGGATCTTCATCGCCATGGGCGGCATGTCGAGGATCGTGGGGATCAGGTAGTCGGTGAAGGACGGGTTCAGCACCCGCCCGTCACGGACCTGGATCTCCTCCATCAGGGCCAGCCCGAGCCCCTGCGCCGAGCCGCCGTGGATCTGGCCTTCCAGCGCCTGCGGGTTCAGCACCCGGCCGACGTCCTGCACCGCCGCCAGCTCGACCACCTTGACCAGGCCCAGCTCCACGTCCACGTCCACCACCGCGCGGTGCACGCAGAGCGCGAGCTGCGTGTGCGAGTCGCCCTGCCCGGTCTTCGGGTGCATCGGGTACGTGGGCCGGTGCCGGAACTCCCGGGTCTCCTCGATCGGCCCGAACTTCTCCAGCGCCTCCCTGGCGGGCAGCCCCTCGAAGCGAGCCCGCACGGCCTCGCAGGCCGCCTTCACCGCGCCGCCCGTCACGTACGACTGCCGGGACGCCGACGACGACCCCGCCGACCCCACCGCGGTGTCGGCCGTCGCCACCGTCACGTCGTGGACGCCCAGCTCGGTGCGGGCGATCTGGGCCTGCAGCGTCACCAGGCCCTGCCCCACCTCGGCGGCGGCGGTGTGCACGGTGACGTGCGGCTCGCCGCCGATCAGCTCCGCCCGCACCCTGGCCGTCGAGTAGTCGTCGAAGCCCTCGGAGAAGCAGATGTTCTTGATGCCTACCCCGTACCCGACGCCGCGGCGCACCGACTCGCCGTGGGTGGTCTGTGACACGCCCCCGGGCAGCGCCCGCAGGTCCTGCCCGGCGGGAGGCGGCAGCGGGAACGACTCCAGCTCGCGCAGCATGCCGGCGAGCGGCGCGGGGGAGTCGATCACCTGCCCGGTGATCAGGGACGAGCCCTGCGAGACGGCGTTGCGCACCCGGATCTCGACGGGCGACAGGCCGCACGCCTCCGCCAGCCGGTCCATCTGCGACTCGTAGGCGAAGCACGCCTGCACCGCGCCGAAGCCGCGCATCGCGCCGCACGGCGGGTTGTTGGTGTAGACGCCGGTCGCCACCACGTCGACGTTCGGCACCTCGTAGGGGCCGGCGCCCAGCGAGGCCGCGTTGCCGACCACGGCGGGGGAGGAGGAGCAGTACGCGCCGCCGTCGAGCAGGATGTCGGCCTTGACGTAGACGAGCCTGCCGTCGCGGGTCGCGCCGTGCTCATACCGCATCCGGGCCGGGTGGCGGTGCACGTGGCCGAAGAACGACTCCTCCCGTCCGTACACGATCTTGACGGGACGGTCCAGGCGCAGCGCCAGCATGCAGGCGTGGACCTGCATCGACAGGTCCTCGCGGGCGCCGAACGCGCCGCCCACGCCCGACAGCGTGAGCCGGACCTTCTCCGGCGGCAGGCCGAGGCAGGGGGCGAGCTGGTCGCGGTCCACGTGCAGCCACTGGGTGGCGATGTACAGGTCCACGCCGCCGTCCTCGGCGGGCACGGCCAGCCCGGACTCGGGGCCGAGGAAGGCCTGGTCCTGCATGCCGACCTCGTACTCGCCGGTCACGACGACGTCGGCGACGAAGGTGTCGCCCCGCCGCACCGGCTGACGCCGCACGAAGGTCCGCGACTCGCGGGGGTCCGTCACCGCGTCCCGCGGCTCGTACTCCACCACGATCGCGGCGGCGGCCCTGCGCGCCGTCTCCGGATGGTCCGCCGCCACCAGCGCCACCGGCTCGCCTTGGTAGCGCACCTGGTCGATGGCGAGTACCGGCTGGTCCCTGAGCTCCAGACCGTAGAACTTCTCGCCCGGGACGTCCTCGTGCGTGAGCACGGTCAGCACGCCGGGCATCGCGAGCGCGGGCCCCACGTCGATCGACCTGATCCACGCCGACGCGTGCGGGCTGCGCAGCGTCACACCCCACACCATGCCGTCGAGCCACAGATCGGACGCGTACGCGAACTCACCCGTCACCTTCAGGGTCGCGTCGGGCCGCCGCGCGCTCTCGCCGACGCCCTGCCGCGTCACGTTCGCCGTCTCGGTCATCCTCCGAGTAGAGCACCGCGGCCCGGCGGCTCCTATGCGTGGAAGGTGAAATCACTGCCAGGTCTTCGCGGCCGGACTTCGTACCTTCCTCCAAGCCCGCAACGGGGGAGAACCTGGGGAGTAGCGGTAACGGTGGGAAGCGAGCCAGAAGCCGAAAGTTGGGCGGAAGCGTAGGGAATGGCGTGAACTCGGGATTGTATATTCCTCCAAGTGCGCATCGTTGACCTGCTGGCCGTCGAGGAACTGGGGCTGAGGCTGCTCACCGGCGATCCCGAGCGCGAGTTCGGCACCGTGCACATCACCGACCTGCCCGAGCCCGGACGCTACCTGTCAGGCGGCGAGCTGGTGCTGACGGGCCTCATGTGGCGGCACTCACCCGGCGACTCGGCACGATTCGTGACCGCCCTGGTCGAGGCCGGGGTGGCGGCGGTCGGCGCAGGCCAGGCGTGGCTCGGGCACGTCCCGGACGATCTGGTCGAAGCCTGCCGGGAGGCCGGGCTGCCGCTGCTGGAGGTCCCCACCGAGGTCTCCTTCCGCACGCTCGCGGAGTTCGCGGCGCCGCGCCTGTCCGGTGACGTCCGCGACGCGCTCGGACGGCACCGCCGGCTGGTCGCCGCCGTCGCCGAGGGGACCGACCTGCCCGAGCTGTTCGCGCTGGCCGCCGCCGAGCTGGGTGTGAGGGGCGCGGTCGTGTCGGCGTCCGGGCAGATGGTCGTGGGTGCCGTGCCGGATCCGGCGGCGCTGGCGCGGGCGTACCTGACCGCGCCGCGGCTGCCCTGTCTCGTGGGCGAGCACACGATCTTCGGTGTCGGACGCGGCCACCGGGCCGCCGGCTGGGTGCTGGCCTGCGAGGGCGACCTGCTCGGCCGGGCCGACCTCGGCTACGAGCTGGCCGCCTCCGTCGCGCTGGAACGCAGCCGGATGGAGGAGGGGCGGCGCGTCGAGCGGCGGCTGGCCGAGCAACTGGTCGCGGCCGCGCTCTCCGGCTCGGACGCCGCCGACCTCACCGCCCGGCTCCGCACCTGCGGGATCGACGGCGCGGAGCCGTACGCGGTCGTGAACGTCGCCGCGCCCAGCCCCGGCGTCCAGCGCGCCCTCGACCCGGCGACGCTCGGCGGCCAGATCGTGGAGGAGCTGCTGGGGCGCGAGGTGGTCGCGGCAGTGCTTCCGGCCGCTCCCGCCGGCGGTCCTCGAGAACCCGATCGTCCCAGCGGGGTGCCTGGTTCTGGCGGTGCCCGAGAACCCGATCGCGCCAGCGGGGCGAGCGGGGGCGGTGATGCGGGAGTGGGCAGCGGTGCGGTCGCGGTGGTGCCGCTGCGGGGGCAGAGCGTGGGCGAGCTGGCCGCGCGGCTGCGTGCCGGCGCGGAGATGCTGTCGGCGCTCCCGGACGTCCGCCTCTGCGTCG